>CANJKA010000036.1 GCA_947474675.1 Flavobacteriales bacterium | reverse complement strand
GCAACAAATTGATACCAGACATCGTCATTAGCTGTTCCATAACAACCTGTTAAAGATTCAGTTGCATTTCCTGAGTTTCCGGTTGTTGGTGTGCAGGTTGTGTTAGGTGTTAATGTTATTGCTCCCGCGCATTCATCGTTTGAGGGAGTGTTAGGAGATGTAATACAAATACTAAATGTTCCGTCACCACTTGAGCCATAATCAGCAACTCTAACGTAATACGTCGCACCTGAAGTTAACCCCGTTTGAGTAATTAATGACATCATGCCATTTCCATCATCGTTACAAGCTAGTTGAGTTCCTCCTGTTGAACATGTCGTTGCAGAATACAATGCCAAAACTCCATCAGTTATACTTCCTGGTGAAGTTGTTATTGTTACAATTCCATTGGTAGGTGCAATAAAATAATACCATACATCAGGTGCTCCCCAAGTAGCACAACTTGGAGTTCCAAAGTTTGCTAAATCTGATGCGAATGTGGCAGCAACTGTTGTTCCATTTGTATTTGTACAGTTTGTATTTACAGTCAGAGCAGTAGCTGAGCAAGGAGAATCCCCTTGAGCAATTAAATTTGAAGAGAGAAGAATAAAAAAAGAGATGTAAAGTTGTAGTTTAAGTTTCATTGTATTGTGACGTTTTAGTTGATTTTAACAGTTCTTCTAATAAGCATAAAGTTCGATATCTAAATGAGTTATTACTTCACCTATTAAAATTAAGCAATGATTGTTTTGGTATTCATTTCGTAAATCTTGAGAAGCTATTTCATATTCTGAATGTTTTACAATTTTTACATTTTGATGAATCCCAATCCAGTTTTTAATTTGCTCTAAAGCATCAGATGAAGTATCTGTTCCTTCAATAGGATCTGGGATGTTACTTTTATTAGTGGGATGGGGATTAGATTTTAAGATATCGGAAAGTTTTATTTTATCTTCAAATACAATATAGTTGTCAGAAAGTAAAATGATTTCTTCATGAGAAAATGTATTAAAACGATCTTGTGAGATAAAAGAAATTTCGGGATGTTGTCTTTGAAATTGTGAAATTTCATCATTTTGAGCTCGTACTGCATAGTATGGGCACGCAAAAATGAGTAGTAACAATAGCTGTTTCATTTTATAGTATAGTTTATAGACTGCAAAGAAAAAGCTTGTTTTGTTATTTAACAAATTTTAAAAATAAGTATATCTGCGTAGATTGATAGGCTAAAATTGGTTGTTTTTAATACATTACCGTTTTAGTTTAGCTATTAAGTATTCGTGGATGTTGGATAATTAAATTTTTCAAAAATGTATATTATTGGTTTCCTAAAAGTAAATAAAACACAAACTTTTCGACTAATTCTATGTTTTTGTAGATAAAATTTTTTATTGAAAAGGGTTTAGCAAGTTTTATTATCTAAATGCGAGTTTGTCTTTAGTGAATTAACGTTTTTTGTCTATATGTCTTGAATATAAATTCAAGAATCTAATTTATTAAAAGAATTTACATGATTGCAGGTGACTTTAAAAATTTACTTTATACCAAATGAATTTATATTTTGGTATAACTATACATAGTTTTTTTATCAGTTCGATGAAAAAAAATGGTGAATAGCATGGTCTATGGTGTTTTTTTTTTGAAGAAGAAAAGATTAAAAAGAATAACTAATCCTCCATCAATAAATGAAGGGGGAACAGAAAAAGTTTGAGTTGAACATGTTGTATTTATTGATAGACTTGTTGCACCTGAACAATTATCAGATTGGACGAAGTAATTAAAGTGACAAATTAATGACCACAATAGTAGTATTCTCGTTTTCATAGCAATAGTATTGAGTTTCGCTATTTGTCAAGAATACATTGTGTCACTTCGTATTGAGTGGACTACCCAATCTTATTTTCAATAATTTTCTTGCTTTAATTAAGTTACGACATTTTAGCCATTTATTTCAAATAGATCTTTAAAAAGGTGTTTTTTAAGATTGATTTTCTCGTTGGATCGATAATTCATCAATAAATCGCTTTATTGTAAATGAAATCAAGTAATTATTGAATTAAGATTTTATCAATTTCCGAGTAGTTTTTTTACCATTTATTGTCATTATAACCGTATAAAGTCCTTTTTTAAGTTGAGATGTATTTAATAAATATTCATTGTTTATGATTGAAAAAGGGATGTCAATGTTGTTTCCTAGAAGATCTGAAAGTTGAACAAGATCGATAATTTCTTTTCCCGCATTAATTGTTAATTCATCTTTTGTAGGAATTGGATACATAGAAATATCTAAATCAGAAATGTTATTCACTGAATTTATTGCCGAATATGTGAATTCACCATTCGTATCCACTTGTTTTAATCGGTAATAAGAAATACCAACAACAGGATTTGCATCGATTAACTCATAAGCACTTTCAATATGACTTGTTCCTTGGCTTTTTTTGATACTTATTGTTTCCCAAATACTTCCATCTTTCGATCTTTGAACAAGAAAATAGTCATTATTTATTTCTGAGGCAGTTTTCCAGATTAGATGTACGCTATTATCTATTATTTTAGCATCAAAAGAGACTAATTCAATCGGTAAGACAATAGAGCAATTTGTAGTCGCAACAGCATCGGCAGCTTGATTTATAGTAATTATTTGCGTGACATCCGAATAGTTGGTTACTAATAATACATAAAATTTCCCATTCACTGTTCCATTTACTACCGCATTTTCTATAGATGAAGGATCAAAACTACAATCTATTGGTAATGGGTAGGTTGCACATGATGCCTTTGCAGATGCGAGTGTATTGTAAGATCCCCATATAGCAAAATCTACATCATTGTCAGCAGTTATGTCTATAGATAATTTTCCAGGATTATCTATTTCGAGGTAATACCAAGAAGGATTGGGTTGTGTGATAAGACAATCGAAGTTTGGACCAACTGCAGCTGAACTTCCATTGGCTTGAGCTGTGAAAATAGTTGCAGATCCAGAACAGATAGGCTTCATTAAATTACACGTAATATTTGTAGGTGCTGCTGTTACTTTGGCACAAATATTAAACGTTCCTGTTCCTCCTAAATAATCCCATATTCTTAAATAATATGTTTCACCAACTGTTAATCCTGAATGTACTACTTCAGACATGTCACCTGGACCACTATCATCATCACATTCTAATTCTGTGACTGTTCCTGTACTACAATTTGTTGAACGGGAATACAAAGCCATCTCGGAATCAGTCATTGTTCCTGAAGTTAATGAAATAGTAACGTATGCTCCAGCAGGAGCAACAAAAGTATACCAAACATCTGGCGATGAACCCGCTGAACAACTAGGAGCACCAAAGCCGTTGTTTGCAAATGTTGCACCTACAGTTGTTCCACTTGTGTAGGAACAACTACTACCAACTGTAAGCGATGTTGCTGTGCACGGCGTATTCCCTTGACTTAAAGAGGATGTCAAAACAGCTAAGGTGTTTAATGTTAAAAGTATGTGTTTTAAGTTCATTTTATTGAATGAATTAAAATTAAAAAGGATATGATAAAATATCTTGAAGAGTAAGAGTTTCTCCAATTAAAATTAAGCAATGACTCTCTAAATAGGTGTTTTGATTTTGAATAGATGAAGCTTCGAATACTGAACGTTTAACAATTTTAACGTCAATTCTTTCTTTTTTCCATAGTTTAATTTGTATATCTTCATCTGATAAAGATTTGTTGTACTTTTTTGTATTTATTGGAAAGTTGGTTTTTAAAGAAATATCAAAATTTTTGATATCTGCTAATTCGATATTTTTATCAAATAGAATGTAGTTTTCACCAAGAACTTGTAATTCTTCAGTTGATAGCAAATTGAAATTTTCTTGAGAAATAAATACAATTTCAGGGTTTTGATCTTGGAAACTTAAAAGATCCTCATTTTGAGCATTCAAATTAAGTGAAAAAAGCACTAAAAAAGCAGTAGTAATGATTATTTTCATAGCTAATTTTGTTTAATATATAACGATAGTAGTCTATTTTTGTTATATATTAAACTTTTACAACAAGATATATAAGCTTCTCTTGGTGTTTTAAAGTGTTGCTTTACTCTTTACTAAATCGATTTATTGATTTAATTAAAAAAAATCAATATCTTTTTAGGTTACATTTAAAATAGTTTATATTTAGATTACCATTTATACGAAGTTTAAATAATTGTATTTTGTAAATTATGTAGTTTATTTATTTTTAATAGATAGACTGTTTAATTGTTGGAATCCTAAACATGAAAATAATTTTTTAAAAAGCATCTATTATAGTCAGGTTTAAAGTATTTGTTTCGAAATGTTGTCAATTTTTCTGTAAATAATTTTTTAGTGAAATATAGTGTGATAGAAGTATTTACGTAAGCTTTTACTTCAAGCATTAGAAAGTTATTGGTTTTAAAACTAAAGAGGTTCTAAATGAAGTGAAAAATTGCTTTAGAGGTTTCTGATTTATCATTGCTTGATCCCCAAGAAATAGATATGATCTTTATTATTTTTAAAATATAAAAGATTATTACAAAAAAAAAAGCTGCAATCTAAACTGCAGCTTTTAATATATTTTTAATTATTTTATCCGTGACATTGTTTGTATTTTTTTCCACTTCCACAAGGGCACAAGTCATTTCTTCCAACTTTTGGATCAGCAATTACGGGTTGTTGTTTTTCTTGTTGAGTGTGTGAGCTCTGCATAGCTTGTTCATATCCTTCACTTCCTTGAAATTGAGGAGCTCTAGTTGAAGAAGTGTTTTTAGAGTTCCCATTGTTACCATTTGGCTGATTTACTTGTGCTTTTTGGTAATGATCAATGTTTACTGCGGCTTTATTTGTAGATTCAATTTCTTCTTCATGAGGAATATCCACTTTCATTAAGAATTCAGTAGTTTCTGTATTTAAACGTAAAAGCATACCTTTAAATAAATCGAATGATTCTAATTTATAGACTAATAAAGGGTCTTTTTGCTCGTATTGTGCATTGTTTACTGCCGAACGAAGATCATCCATTTCACGTAAATGTTCTTTCCATTCATTGTCAATCATTCCTAAAGTTATGTTTTTTTCATACTCTTTAGCAATATGTTTCCCTTCTGTTTTATAAGTAGTTTCAATGTCTATTTGCATTTGAATTTCTCTTTTTCCATCTGTTAACGGGAAAGCGATATTTTTAAATTGCCCATTCATTGTTTCATGTATATGTTTTACTTGAGGGTAAACACGTGATGAAATTCTTTCATTTTTACGAACATAATGTGCACAAACGTCAGCGTATACTTTTTCAGAAAGAGTAGTTTTGTTCATTGTTTTATATTCTTCTTCGGAAATTGGAGATTGAATTCCAAGAATACGTAGTAAATCTAATTCAAATTCTTCAAAACCGTTTCCTCCTGCATGAGAAGTAACGATTGATTCTGAAATATCATAAAACATATTATCAGTGTCTAAATCTAATCGATCTCCAAATAATGCATTATGACGTTTTTTGTAAATTGCTTTACGTTGAGCGTTCATTACATCATCGTATTCTAAAAGACGTTTACGGCTTCCGAAGTTGTTTTCTTCTACTTTTTTCTGAGCTCTTTCGATCGATTTAGAAACCATACTGTGTGTAATAACTTCTCCTTCTTTCAATCCCATTCTGTCCATCAACTTAGCAATACGTTCAGAGCCAAATTTACGCATCAAGTCGTCTTCCAAACAAACGAAGAATTGAGAAGAACCTGGATCACCTTGACGACCAGAACGACCTCTTAATTGTCTGTCAACTCGACGTGAATCGTGACGTTCAGTTCCAATAATTGCTAAACCACCTTTTTCTTTTACTCCTTCACCTAATTTAATATCCGTTCCACGCCCAGCCATGTTGGTAGCAATTGTAACGGCTCCAGATTTACCTGCATTAGCAACGATTTCCGCTTCTTTTTGGTGGTGTTTCGCATTTAATACTTGATGAGGGATTCCTTTTTGTTTCAGTAAACTACTTAAATATTCAGAAATTTCAACGGTTGTTGTTCCAACAAGAACAGGTCTTCCTTCTTCTACTAATTTCTCTACTTCTTCAATCACAGCGTTGAATTTTTCTCTTGCAGATTTAAAAACGTAATCGTGTTGATCTTTACGAAGAATTGGTTTGTTCGAAGGGATAACGACAACATCTAATTTATAAATGTCCCAAAATTCTTTTGCTTCTGTTTCTGCTGTTCCAGTCATACCACACAATTTATGGTACATTCTGAAATAGTTTTGAAGTGTAATTGTTGCATATGTTTGAGTAGCATCTTCTACTGTCACATTTTCTTTTGCTTCAATTGCTTGGTGTAAACCGTCAGAATAACGTCTACCTTCCATAACACGTCCTGTTTGTTCATCTACCAATTTGATTTTACCTTCCAATATAATATATTCGACTTCTTTTTCAAATAAAGTATAGGCTTTCAGTAATTGAGATACAGAGTGAATTCTTTCAGATTTAATACTGTATTCTCTGATAAGTTCATCTTTTTCAATAAGAAATTTCTCTTTTTCAAGATTTTGTTTTTGAAGATTAGCAATTTCTAATCCGATATCTGGCATAATAAAGAAGTCTTGATCATCTTTTCCAGAGATTAATTGAATTCCTTTTTCAGTTAATTCAATTGTATTATTTTTTTCATCGATAATGAAGAATAATTCAACATCGACTTTTTTCATGTGTTTGTTTTGATCTTGCATGTAGAAATTTTCTACTTTTTGCAATTGAGCTCTCATTCCTGGTTCAGAAAGGAATTTAATCAAAGCTTTGTTTTTTGGTAAACCACGGTGTGCTCTCAATAAAGCAATACCACCATCGTCTAACATTTGTTTTGCTTCTTTCTTATCAGCGTTTGGATTATTGATAACGCTCAATAAGTTTTTAGCATCTTCTAAGCATTGATTCACAAATTTATGTTGTGCTGAAACTATTGTTTCAATACGTGGTTTTAATTCATGAAATTCATGCTGATCTCCTCTTGGAGTTGGACCAGAAATAATTAAAGGCGTTCTGGCGTCATCAATTAAAACTGAATCGACTTCATCAACAATCGCAAAGTGGTGTTTTTGTTGAACTAAATCTTCTACACTTCCTGCCATATTGTCACGAAGGTAATCAAATCCAAATTCGTTATTTGTTCCAAAGGTTATATCAGCTAAATAAGCTTGACGTCTTTCTGGAGAATTAGGTCTGTGCTTATCAATACAATCAACTTTTAATCCATGGAATTGATACAAAGGTCCCATCCACTCAGAGTCACGTTTTGCTAAGTAATCATTTACAGTTACTAAGTGAACACCTTTTCCAGCAAGTGCATTTAAATATACTGGAAGAGTCGCAACTAATGTTTTTCCTTCCCCAGTTTGCATTTCAGAAATATTTCCTCTATGCAAAACAGCTCCCCCCATTAATTGAACATCGTAGTGAACCATTTTCCATTCTACATCTGTTCCTGCTGCGGTCCATTTGTTGTGCCAAATAGCTGTATCTCCATCGATAGTGATCCCATCTTTTTTCATCGATAAATCACGGTCAAATTGTTGGGCAGTTACAGTTAATTGTCCATTTTCAGCCCATCTTCTTGCTGTTTCTTTGATTACAGCGAATGCTTCTGGTAAAATTGTTTCTAAAGTTTCTTCAATTTTTTCATCAATTGTCAAACTTAACTTATCAATTTTAGCAAAAATTTCTTCTTTATCAAAAATTACTGTTGCAGGATCGTTCGCTTTATTGTTTAATTCAAGTACTTGATTTTCTAATTCTCTTGTACTATCTTTTATGATGTTTTGAAAATAAAGCGTTTTCTCTCTTAATTCATTGTCTGATAATGAGATTAATATTGATGTGAAATGGTTTGCTTTATCTATAAGTGGTTGGTAGCTTTTTTGGTCTTTTGCAGACTTGTCACCAAATAATTTTTTTAATAATCCCTGTATCATAATTCATTGATAATTTTAAGAAGTCAAAAATAGCTTTATTTCTTCTGATTTTGTGACTAAAATGAGTTTTTTTTCACTTTTTTTGTCTAAAATTGTTCCAAAATAAAATTAAAGACAGTTTGTCAGTTTTGAATTCAATTAGCTATTGATTTAATAACAAAAAAACGGAAACAATTAATTTTGAAAAGCAAAGTAATAAACCGAAGTTTATGAATGTTAGTATTCAAAAACAAGACAGATATTTGTGTTTTCAAAATAAATTAAATCAAGTTCATTCAATGTGTTCATTAAATGACCTGAAAATTGAGCTTTTATCTTTTTTGTAGGTTTACCAGTCGGACTTAAAGGACCTTCTTCAATAGAATTTATTGTAAATGTATTGGAGTTGTTATCAGTTGTACTTGATTTATAGATTATACCATTTTTAGTATAAGTTATTTTTATGTTATTAGTGTTTAAATTAGTGACATTTGTTTGAATCTCACCAATGTTAATTGTTCCTTCAAAATTTCCTGAATATGAAAAATTAAAAACTGTTGAGTATATTTCAGATGTTTTTTTATTTAAATATTGTGCTGTAAATAAATAAAGTGAACCGTTATTTATAAGTGGAGTAGTTATTGGCTCTGTTTTACTTACAGCTTGACCATTGAATGAAAAGCTGATTAATTCGAGTTCGTCTTCAAAATCATCTTTGTTCACAATAGGGGTAATGATTAAACTATTTGTTGTGCTTTGAATTGAAAGATTGATGAAGTTGTCTACTAATTTTGTTGTTATTGGATATTGTATTTCTGAGAAAAATGTAGAGCCATTTGATAAATGAAAAATTTCAGTTGTATTTCCCGAAAAAAGACCCAAGGTATTTAATGTGTTTAATGAGTTTGTTGAAGAACCAAGGTAATTTTGAGAGTCAATTATCCAATCGACAGTTGCAGCATTGTCAGAGCAATAACTGTATAAATTGTAACTAGTTACCATTGCATTGTTCGAATCGATTGCAAATGAGTAAGGGCCTAAATGAATAGCATCTTCAATTGTTTCATTTTCATGGAAATTTAAATTGGAATGCCCGAATATTTTGAATCTCAATTCAGTTTCATTTGCGTTAGTAATTGAATTTAGAGAACTTACATATTCGTAAACACCAAACTTATTTTGATATTTTTTGGTTGTAAGTTGAATGTTATTAATTCCAGCTGAAATTGAAAAATCAGTTTGATTTAATGATCCGGTTGCAAAATATTCAGGTGTTGAAGTTGTAGGTTGAGGATATTCCTTTTTTTTACAACCTAAAACTAGGATTGAAATTAAATATATATAGATATGAGCTTTCATAATCTTAGTTTTTGTTAATTTAAATTAAATTTTAAATTGAATAGAATTCTATTATTTCTATCGAAATTATTGTCAATAAAAAAAGAATTTATAGAAATATCAGTTAAGCCAAAATTGTATTTGCATCCAATAGAGAAATTTCTATTTAGTGAAAAATTATATCCAATAAAGAGAGATTGATTACATTTTTTAAATCCAGCTATATAGTTTTTGTCTTGGGAAATTGAAGTTGTTGTTGGATAATCATAGATTCTACTTGTAACAGTTAATTGATTTTTTCCACTCATTAAAAATTCGAGTCCTAGTCCAGTATAAAAAAAATGTCTCTTATTGAATTTGAAGCCTATTTCAGGAGTAAAAGCTAAATACTGCAAGCTTTTTGTCATTATTTCAGTTGTTTTATACGATGCTCTATAACCATAAATTGTTTCGTTTATTTCTACTTTACTGTTCATGTTTGAAACTGAAAAATATTCAAATGAAGTTCCAACAGAAAATTTATTTAGAAAGTTTCTGTTATATCCTCCCGAAAAAGTAAAATCTGAAGTCGAACTTTTACTCGTTGATGAGTAATTGTATTTTGTATTTAACCCTGCACAGATATAAAATTGATTTTTCACAAAATGATCTTCGAAATCATACAGATTTGACTTGTTTACTTTGTTATCTAAAATAAGGTCTTGCTTACTAGAAGAATTATCAATTATTGAATAATCATTTAATGAATCGAGTGTTTTTGTTTCATTTAAATTTTTATTTTTTTCTATTGGTTCTGTTAATTCAATACTAGCAAGTTCATTAGATGTTGAAATTGTTTTGGCTTTATCAATTGATAAATTTACATTTTCTTCATTTTTTTGTTCTACTGTCGATGAAGTATTAGAAAGAGACAATGTATTATTTAAACCAAATTCGTTTTCATCTTTTATAATAGATGAATTTATTGAACTATTGTTTATTCTTTTTTGTTCAGCATTTGTTGTTGCAATAAATGGATTGTTTATCTCTTTTTCAGTGAATGAATTAAAGGGTTTGACTAGCTTGTTGTTCTCATGGTTGTGCTTGATTCTATCTTTGCTATTTTCAATACTTGTATTATTCGTAGAAGGGCGAGATGAATTTATTGTATTCGATTCTCCTTTGATTGTTTGGTTTTGAGCTGAAGAAATAGTGTTTTTTATAGAAGTTTGAGTTTTTGATTGATTGGTTTTATTCAAAGCGATAGCTTCACTAGAATTTAGAGCAACATAAAAGAACAGTAAAATAGATGACAATGAAAAGCCTAAAAAGAAAATAAATAATCTCTTTTTTCGCTTTTGATCATTTTTCATTTTATCATATATCTCAAATCCTTGAGTCATGTATTCATCTCTGAATTCAAAACCTTCTGGAACACCGTCGATATCGTTATTAATGTTTTCCATCTTTATAATTCTAACATTTTTTTAATTCGTTTTTTAGCATCTGAATAATGCCACATACTCGTATTTTCATTTATCCCCAACATCTCTGCTATTTCATGATGCATGTAACCATCAAAAGCATAAAGATTAAAAACCTTGTGCGTCATTGGAGGTAATTTTTTTGCTTTTTCTTTTATTAAATCAATTCTTTCCTGATCGTATTCGTTTATTGTTGTTTCTTTCTGATCAATATTGTAATGAGAAAGATCTTCTTTAATTTCTACAACTCCTTTTATTCTTTTTTCTTTTTTAATTTCATCTAAAATGGTATTGATAACCACTCTTTTTGCCCAGGGTTCAAATGGGATTTCTGCTCCCAATTTATGTAGGTTTAATAAAATTTTAGCGAATCCAATGTTGAAATATAAAATAACTTGTGGTCTATCATTTGAATATTTTAAACATGTTTTTATGAGCATTGGGTAGCAGAGCTTGTAAAGCTGTTCCTGAGACCTTCTGTCATTGTCTAAACATTTATTTAATAATTCTTTATCCAAAAAAAATAAGTATTTATAGTTCGTATCTAAAGATATAAAATAATATGAGTAGTATAGTTTGTTATTTTTTTAATTCTTGGATTGCTAATTTCTCTTTTATAAGTTTAATGAATTTATGTTAATATAACTTCTATCTAAATCTAATACGAATCGTTTTAAATTATCCTTTGGTATGGAAATCAATTATTTATCTATTACTACAAGTTGAAAGCTTATGTATTTGATTATTAGTGTTTTATATTTTTAATATTTTATTGTTTTAAAATATTAAAATTGATTTATTTTTCTAATTAGATTGATTTAAGATTGAAGTGTTTTTTATTTTATCTGAAAAATTCAAAAAAAAATTAGAAAGATCAATTTATCACATTGATATTCATAGTATCTTTGAGCCATGAAAGAAATGATATTAATACTTGATTTTGGCTCACAGTATACGCAATTGATTGCAAGAAGAGTGAGAGAACTAAATGTTTATTGTGAAATTGTTCCTTGGAATAAATGTCCAGAGATGAATGATTCTATAAAAGGTGTAATTCTTTCAGGGAGTCCATTTTCAGTGAGAGATGAGAATGCTCCTAATCCAAATTTAGATGCTATTAAAGGGAAGTTTCCTCTTTTAGGGTTGTGTTTTGGTGCTCAATATTTATCTCATAATTTTGGAGGTGAAGTTTTACCTTCGACTATTCGTGAATATGGTAGAGCTAATTTAACACATGTTGATCAAACGAATGTTTTAACAAAGGGAATGACAATTGGTTCTCAAGTCTGGATGTCACATGGAGATACTGTAAAATCTATTCCTTCTAATTATAAAATTATTGCAAGTACAGAAGATGTACAAATTGCTGGTTACCATATTGAAGGAGAGAGTACTTTTGGAATTCAATTTCATCCAGAAGTTTATCATTCTTTAGAAGGTGCTGTTTTATTGAAAAACTTTATTGTTGATATTTGTTCTTGTAGTCAAAATTGGACTCCTGATTCATTTGTTGATTCTACAGTTAGAGATTTAAAAGCTAAGATTGGTTCTGATAAAGTAATTTTAGGATTGTCTGGAGGGGTTGATTCTTCTGTGGCTGCTGTTTTACTTCATAAAGCGATTGGTGAAAATTTACATTGTATATTCGTTGATAATGGATTACTTCGTAAAAACGAATACCAATCTGTTTTAGATTCTTATAAAGGAATGGGCTTAAATGTTAAAGGAGTAGATGCTTCTGAGAAATTTTATGCTGAATTAAAAGGATTAACAGATCCTGAGTTAAAAAGAAAGGCAATCGGAAAGGTTTTTATCGATGTTTTTGATGCTGAGTCTAAATTGGTTACGGATGCTAAGTGGTTAGGTCAAGGGACTATTTATCCTGATGTAATTGAATCAATTTCTTTTTCAGGAGGACCATCTCAAACGATAAAATCACATCATAATGTTGGAGGTTTACCTGATTATATGATGTTGCAAGTTGTTGAGCCATTGCGTTTATTATTCAAGGATGAAGTTCGAAGAGTAGGGAAGTCAATGGGAATTGATCCTGCTATTTTAGGAAGACATCCTTTTCCTGGTCCAGGTCTAGGAATTCGTATTTTAGGCGAAGTCACAGCTGAAAAAGTTCAAATATTACAAGATGTTGATCATATTTTTATCTCAGGATTGAAAGAAGATGGTTTATACGATGATGTTTGGCAAGCAGGAGCAATATTTTTACCTGTTCAATCAGTTGGTGTAATGGGAGATGAAAGAACGTATGAAAATGCGGTGGCTCTTAGAGCTGTTAGTTCTACAGATGGAATGACAGCAGATTGGTGTCATTTACCGTATGAGTTTTTAGCGAAAATTTCAAATAAAATCATCAATCAAGTGAAAGGAATTAATAGAGTTACGTATGATATTAGCTCTAAGCCACCCGCAACTATTGAATGGGAATAAAACCCCCTTCGATACTATTTTTAGGTTTTGCTGTGCAAAATCTAAAAATCACTCAGGAGGTTTTATTACTCTTACATCTGTCTAGAATACTAATGTAGGCAATGTCGGGATGATTTTTTCGTTGTTTAGGTGATGAAATTCACCTTTTGTGTGGTTGGTATTGTTAAAGGTTTGATGAATAGTTGACCACCCTTCTGAGTGAAATTCAAGAAGCAGAGCGGAATGAATTTTGTATCGAAGTGAGGTGGTTTTTTTAAAAATAAATAATTATGAAATACTGGTCATTAATAATTTTTCTTTTAGGATCGATTCAACTTTTCGCTCAAATTAAAGATGCTGAAATTGAAGAAAAAGACGGGAATAAATATTATGTGCACATAGTTCAAGCTGGAAACTCTTTATGGGGAATTCATAACCTGTACAATGTGAATGTAGATGATATTGTAGCTACTAATCCTGGTGTTGAAAATGGTGTTAAAGAAGGTCAGAGGTTATTAATTCCAATTATTGATAAAAGCATAGCTATCGCTCCCACTATGACACCTGAAATTAAACACGTGGTAAAAGCTCAGGAAACCATGTATGGAATTTCTAAAAAATATGGAGTTACTGTTGAACAAATAATTGCTGCAAATCCAAGTACTTCTAAAGGATTGAAGTTGGGGCAGGAATTAATTATTCCCTCTATGGATGCTGCCAAAATTATCACGACTATTCCTTTACCTAATAAAAATGTGATTATTTCTTTTTCAGATACAATTATTGATCATTTGGTTTTAGCTCATGAAACATTATACAGTATTTCGAAAAGATTTATGGTTCCTGTTGTTGATTTACAGTCGATGAATGAGCTTAAAAATAGTAAAATTAGACCTGGAGATATAATTAAGATTCCAATTAAAAATGAGAAACTTCAGAAAACAGAAGTTAGAGTCGTTAAGCCAATAGATTCACCGAAAGATAATATTACGTCTTTAATTAATATAAAGAATGAATATTCTATTGCCATTTTATTACCTTTCTTTTTAGATAAAGGGAAGGGGTATTCAGAATCAATTTCTGACGTAGCTACTCAGTTCTATATGGGAGCTCAACTAGCGATTGATTCATTAAATGAGTTGGGTTTAAAGTCAAAAGTATATATTTATGATTGTCTAAATGATACATTATCAATTAAGGAAATTTTAGATAAAAAAGAATTTGATCACATGGATTTAATAATTGGACCATTGTTTTCAGATAAAATGACTTTTGTTGCTAAATGGTGTAAAATTCATTCTGTAAAATATGTTTGTCCTGTTGCAGCCAATATGGAAGTGTTAAAAGGTAATCCGTATGTTTTCGCAGCAATTCCATCTGATATTACATTGTTTGAAGGTGCCGCTAAATACCTATTAAATAACCCCGAACAACATCAAATTGTTCTTGTTAAACCAATTAATGAGAAAGATATCGCTTTGTATAATAGTTTTCGATCAGCTTATTTAAATTCTCCATTTATAGGTACTCGACCTAAATTGATAGAAACTAATTTGCAAGATTTTAAAACCTTTATTAAAAAAGATGGGAATACGTTTTTTGTCGTTCCTACTTTAGATGAAGTTACGGCTAAAAAGTTCATGAACTCTTTAGTTGCTTCTTCAAATAACGTTACTGGAACAATTTCTGTTTTTGGGACAAAAGAATGGTTGACATATGATGGTGTAAGTATCTCAACCAAAAATAAATTTAATTTTCATTTTTCAGCTCCTAATGATTTTAACTATGGTCATGATTCAACGAAAAAATTAGCAAAAAAATACAGAAAAAAATATGGTGCTGATTTACCAAAAATGGCAGTGCAAGGTTTTGATGTGGTTCTTTATTTTTGTGTAAAATATTTGTTAGATCAAAAGCCAGGAGATGGAGTTATGAGTGATATAAATATGGTTCAAAAGGGGATTGGTAATGGATATGAGAATAATAATTGTTTCATATTAAAGCAACAAGATTTTGAAATAATAAAATTAATGGAAACAAATGAATCGAAATAATTAGATAAATTATTTCAAAAGGAAGGCCATTAAAAGTAAATATCATCAACAAAAAAAAAACGGCAGTAAATATTTTATTTGTCAGATGAATTGAAAGACGAATTTTCAATTTATGAAAACATCTATTTTTATTAAAAATTACCACTAATTTATTCTATAAAAAATGTTCTTCCTGTGTACTAATTACTTGACAATTTAATTTTTTTTTTGAGAAAAGCTATAAAAATAAATTAGAAATGTAATGGCAAGAAATAGATCTATTTTCATCTTTTCTATTTTTTTAATGTAATACCAAACATAACTACAAAATGGTCCAATCTACTTGTTCTTTTTCATCAATACATCTTCAAAAAGTAGTTCCATAGCTTAGGCTATTCAACTATTTTTTTTCATCGTCTTGATAAAAAAACACTTCGCATATTTGGCCTATTTTATAATTACAGTTTTTATTTATATTTAATTTTTATTCAGTAAATATCAAGAATAATCTCATTTCTGGTTTAGAATATTGTTTTATTTTATGAATTAAAGTTCAATTTTAAAATTTAAATCAGAAACTTTTGATTAAGTTTATTTGTTTGAATTTCAATTGTTTGATATGAAGTGATGTATTGATTCATGAATCGATACTTCGAAAAAAAAAGCGTCTTGACTAGATTCATGAATCAATACTTTTCCTTCTTTAAATAAGCTTTTAAACGCATCGTATTGCTCTATTTTTGCAGATAAATTTTGCTAAAGTTATTGCTATGAACAAATGTAAAATTATTGATGACGGCTTATTTGAGTTAGCTTTTTCATATCGTTTTTTTATTCTCCAATCTAAAAACTACAACTCAAAATTTTCTTTTTCTTCTTTTCTTATTGAGTCAAATATTGGCTTTTAATGTAATTTGATTTGCACATAATATAGTTGATAATGAAAAAAGTTAACACCATTTTTAAAATGAATTCAATCAATACAAATATAAAATCTAGATCCATGAAAAAACTTTTTAAAATTATCATTTTGATCCTAATCTCTCAAAATGTAAATGCTCAGAACTATACAGAAACTGCAATAAGTAGAAATGAAACTACATTGTTATTAGATCAATTGAAAGTAAAAGTTTCTGAAATTAAATCAGTAGAAGAAAAGTTGGCAATTACCTCTTTAAATTCAAATGAAATTGAACAGCTTAAGAATCAAATATCTAATCTTCAAAAAGATATGATTATTTTTCTTTACCATTCAATACAGGAAAGATGTACTGTCGAAAATAGACTACTTGAAATTTCTAAAATTGTTCAACCGATAGATTCAAAATTAGCTGAAAAATTTAGTGTATTAGATCAAGAACAAATAGAAAAAAGATAATTAATTAGAATTTCAAGATAATACAGATGAAGCAATTTTTAAAACAAATTTTAGTTACTTCGGCATCAATTTTAATCACATTGATCTCGTTTTCTCAAACCTTTACTACTACTGTTGGGTCGACTACTTATGCCAGTTACGGAACAGCATGTAAGAATGTTACAGTAACTGGCTTAAGTGGTTTTTTAAACCACAATTTAGGCTTGAAATCAGTTACTTTAAATGTGACAAGTGCAAATATTGGAAACGTAAATGTGAAAATAACATCACCAGACGGAACTGTTTTTAGTTTAGTTGTTGGAGGGTATGGTAATTACACAGGAGCAAATTTCACAAATACAGTTTTAACTCAAAATAATTCACCTCTACCATTACCTTCAACAAGTAATGCTTCAGTTTCAGTGGCACCCTTTACTGGTAATTTTAGACCAAATGATTTTAATTTTGATTTTTGTAATGTAAATAATAACGTAAGATCTGGAAATGGAACTTGGATTGTTTGTATTGAAAGTAATTATAATGGGGGAGCAGGAACGTTTATAAATGCGAGTCTTAATTTTGGTGTAAATGCCCCTTCAGAATATGGTACAAATGTAGCAAGTGATGCATTAACGTCATCACCTTATCAATGTGATTTAACTGGATACACTGGTTGGACTAGCGATTGTTATGGAATTCTGGAATTAACTGGAACTAACATTGATGCAATCGATGGTATTTCGGATGATAATACGTCTTATGTAAAGGTGATGCCAACTGGTACTACATTGGATATAAATTTTAGCATTCAAAATTGTGCAACAGTTGCAGGATCAAATGGAATTCAAATGGTGTTTTTGAGACCGTTAGACGCTTCATTGACTCAGTTTGAAAAAATTGCAACGGGAAGTGTATCATCTTCATATTCTATGGGAACTTATACAGAGACAATACCAGGATTAGAGCCAGGAGAACCTGTATATATTCTCTTTGATGGTTATGCAAATGATGTTTGTGAATATGTGATCAACTCTTTTTCGTATTCAGGTTCATCAGATTTAATGGTTCAAGCTATTCCATCATTTTTTTGTGCTGGAGCTGGCGTTACATCTCAAATAATGACACAAAATGTTGTTGGAGCAACGTATGTTTGGACTCCTTCAACAGGATTAAGTTCTACAAGTATTTATAATCCAATAGCTACTGTAAATTCAACTACTACTTATACTGTTGTTGCAACTGATCCAGTCTCAGGATGTGTTTTTAATGATGCAATAACAATTACTGTAAATCCTTTACCGTTAACATTTGCAGGAAATGATGCTTCAATCTGTTCAGGTTTTTCAACATCTTTAACTGCCTCAGCAGTCGGAGTTAGTACAACCGGAATTATTGAATTTAAGAATACTTCTGATGTTGTAATTACTGATAATTCTCTCACTGGTGTTAACTCTACAATTGCTGTATCAGGAATTAATCCATCAACATATTCTACAGCTAGAATTAATAAGGTTTGTATGAATATTGACCATGCTGATATAGGTGATTTAAGTGCGACTTTAACTGCCCCGAATGGAAGTGTAATGACATTAACTTCATACGAAGGTGTTGGTCCAGATTATATCAATGCTTGCTTTGTCGTTTCTGGAGGAGCATCGATTAATTATAATACTTCAGGACCACTTTGGACAAATTATGCTCCTTTTAGTTCTTTTACTGGAATTACTTCGGGGTCTGCAATTAATGGAAACTGGACATTGAGTGTAATTGATAATAATTCGGGGAATATAGGAACGTTAACCGATTGGACTATATTCTTTAATGATAATATTTTATATAATTGGACACCTACCACTAATTTAGGGACACCAACTGTTGCTACAACATCTGCTAATCCTTCAACTACGACTACTTATACAGCTTCAATAATAGATGGTAATGGGTGTGTAGCGACTGATAATGTTACCGTTATCGTAAATCCAACTCCGATTATAACTGGAACCTTGACAGCTTGTATAGGTTCGACAACTCAACTTTCGACAACTTCAACTCCGGCTATTTCTTCTCCTTGGGTTTCATCTAATACTTCAAAAGCGACAGTTTCATCTACTGGATTAGTAACTGGAATAGCAACAGGAACCGTTACGATAACTTTTACGGATATAAATGGTTGTTTAAAAACATCTACAATTACTATTTTACCATTAATTAGTATTTCAGGAACCTTGACATTTTGTTTAGGTGCAACCTCTCAATTAACAGGTTCAGCTTCTCCTGCAATTTCTTCACCTTGGATTTCTTCAAATGTTGGAGTTGCTTCCATATCAAATACAGGATTGGTGACAAGTTTAACGTCGGGTAGTACAACTATTACATATACAAATACGAATGGATGTTCAATTACTTCATTAGTAACTGTAATTCCTAACATAACACCAACTTTCGTAACAGTTTCAGCGATTTGTTTAGGAGCACCGGCTCCAGTTTTACCAACGAGTTCGACAAATACTCCAGCAATAACTGGAACTTGGTCGCCAGTAGTAAGTAATATAGTAACAGGCATATATACTTTCACACCAACAGCTGGACTTTGTGCCTTAGCAACATCCACGTTAACCGTTGCGGTTACACCTAATGTTACCCCAACTTTCTCAGCCGTTTCAGCGATTTGTTCAGGAGCAACAGCACCTATTTTACCAACGAGTTCAACAAATACTCCAGCAATAACAGGAACTTGGTCGCCAGTAGTAAGTAATACAGCAACTGGAACGTATACTTTTACACCAACAGCAGGACTTTGTGCCTTAGCAACAAGCACTTTAACCGTTACAGTTACACCTAATGTTACCCCAACTTTCTCAGCCGTTTCAGCGATTTGTTCAGGAGCAACAGCACCTATTTTACCAACGAGTTCAACAAATACTCCAGCAATTACAGGAACTTGGTCACCAGCAGTAAGTAATACATCAACAGGAACGTATACTTTTACACCAACAGCAGGACTTTGTGCCTTAGCAACAACCACTTTAACCGTTGCGGTTACACCTAATGTTACCCCAACTTTCGCAGCCGTTTCAGCGATTTGTTCTGGAGCAACAGCCCCTGTTTTACCAACGAGTTCAACAAATACTCCAGCAATAACAGGAACTTGGTCGCCAGCAGTAAGTAATACAGCAACAGGCATATATACTTTTACACCAACAGCAGGACTTTGTGCCTTAGCAACAACAACTTTAACCGTTACGGTTACACCTAATGTTACCCCAACTTTCTTAGCAGTTTCAGCGATTTGTTCTGGAGAATCGGCCCCTGTTTTACCAACGAGTTCAACAAATACTCCAGCAATAACAGGAACTTGGTCACCAGCAGTAAGTAATACATCAACAGGAACGTATACTTTTACACCCACAGCAGGACTTTGTACCTTAGCAACAACCACTTTAACCGTTGCGGTTACACCTAATGTTACCCCAACTTTCTCAGCCGTTTCAGCGATTTGTTCTGGAGCAATAGCCCCTGTTTTACCAACGAGTTCAACAAATACTCCAGCAATAACAGGAACTTGGTCACCAGCAGTGAGTAATACAGCAACAGGAACGTATACTTTTACACCCACAGCAGGACTTTGTGCCTTAGCAACAACAACTTTAACTGTTACGGTTACACCTAATGTTACCCCAACTTTCGCAGCCGTTTCAGCGATTTGTTCAGGAGCAACAGTCCCTGTTTTACCAACGAGTTCAACAAATACTCCAGCAATAACAGGAACTTGGTTTCCAGCAGTAAGTAATACAGCAACTGGAACGTATACTTTTACTCCAGCCTCAGGACTTTGTGCTATGTCAACTACAACTTTAACTGTTACAGTTAATTCGAGTATTGTTACACCAACTTTTAATTCAGTTTATTCTATCTGTTCAGGTGGGATTTCGCCAATTTTACCTAATGTATCAGATGATTTAATTCTGGGATCATGGTCTCCAGCAGTAAATAATACAGCAACAGGGACATATACTTTTACCCCAAACTCTGGACAATGTGCAATATCAACTACTTTAACAGTAACAGTTTCACCTAATGTAACACCAACTTTCGCAGCAGTTTCAGCGATTTGTTCTGGAGCAGCGTCGCCCGTTTTACCAACGAGTTCAACAAATACTCCAGCAATAACTGGGACTTGGTCGTCAGCAGTAAGTAATACATCAACTGGAACGTATACCTTTACACCAACAGCAGGGCTTTGCGCCTTAGCAACAACCACTTTAACCGTTACAGTTACACCTAATGTTACACCAACTTTCACAGCAGTTTCAGCGATTTGTTCAGGAACAACTGCACCTGTTTTACCAACGAGTTCAATAAATACTCCGGCAATTACAGGAACTTGGTCTCCAGCAGTAAGTAATACTTTAACAGGAACGTATACTTTTTCTCCAGTCTCAGGATTTTGTGCCTTGTCAAACAGTACTTTAACCGTGACAGTTACACCTAATGTAACACCAACTTTTGGAACAATCCCAGCGATTTGTTCAGGAGCTATAGCACCCGTTTTACCAACAAGTTCAACAAATATTCCCGCAATAACAGGGACTTGGTCTTCATTGGTAAGTAATACAGCTACTGGAACGTATACTTTTACGCCAACCGCAGGACTTTGTGCATTGTCAACAACCACTTTGACAGTGACAGTTTCACCTAATGTAACACCAACTTTTGGAACAATCCCAGTGATTTGTTCAGGAGCTACAGCACCCGTTTTACCAACAAGTTCTACAAATACTCCCGCAATAACAGGGACTTGGTCATCAGTAGTGAGTAATACAGCAACAGGAACATATACTTTTACACCAACTATTGGACTTTGTGCCTTGTCTACAACCACTTTAATCGTAACAGTTACGCCTAATGTAACACCAATTTTTGCAACTATCCCAGCGATTTGTTCAGGAGCTACGGTACCCGTTTTACCAACGAGTTCAACAAATACTCCCGCAATAACAGGGACTTGGTCATCAGTAGTAAGTAATACAGCAACAGGAACATATACTTTTATACCAACCGCAGGATTTTGTGCCTTAGCAACAACCACTTTGACAGTGACAGTTGCGCCTAATGTAACACCAACTTTTGGAACAATCCCAGCGATTTGTTCAGGAGCTACAGCACCCGTTTTACCAACGAGTTCAACAAATACTCCCGCAATTACAGGGACTTGGTCTTCAATAGTAAGCAATACAGCAACAGGAACATATACTTTTATACCAACTACAGGACTTTGTGCCTTGTCAACAACAACTTTAACAGTAACAGTTGCACCTAATGTTACACCAATTTTCAATGTTATAGCCCCTTTTTGTTCAGGAGCAGCAGTTCCTATTTTACCTATGCTTTCAACTAATTTAATTTCAGGAACTTGGTTACCTTCTTCTATAAATAACATGCAATCTGGTTCTTATGTTTTTACACCAACTAACGGGCAATGTTCCTCAAATAATACGATTACAGTAACGATTAATCCAACTTCAACACCAATATTTAATACAGTTTCATCTATTTGTGCAGGTTCTATTTCACCAATATTACCTTTAACTTCCAATAATTTAATAACAGGTACTTGGACTCCTTCAGTAGTTAATAATTTAATATCTGGGACATATTTATTTACACCAACATCAGGAGTGTGTGCAAATAGTGTTTCTAAAATTATTCAAATTACACCAAATCTAACTCCAACATTTAGTTTTGGTACTTCTATTTGTGAAAATACAGTTGCTCCGATTTTACCTTTAATTTCAAATGAATCTATTTTAGGTAGTTGGAATCCATCAGTAGTGGTTAATACTATTTCAGGTTCGTATACATTTACTCCTTTAGTAGGTCAGTGCTCATTTGTAAAAACAATTACGGTTAATGTAGAACAAAATCCATCATCAATAATTGGATTTACTCAGACTTATTGTCAAAATGCTACAGCTTCTCCAATCAATTTTATTTACCCACTAGGAGTTGATGTTTTGAATTGGTATGCTACAAATCAAAACAACAGTGCTTCAACAACAAATATTCCTACTCCAAATACAGCTAACGAAGGGACAACAAATTATTATGTGTCTGGTGTTAATAATATTACTGGATGTGAAAGCTCTATTTCAGTAATTACGATTATTGTTTCTCCAAATGCAATTCCTACTTTTTTAAATTTCACATCTTTTTGTGAAGGAGATGAAGAACAATTATTACCATTAATATCAAATAATACCCCTTCAATTTCAGGGACTTGGTCAAATTCAATGATTAACACATCATTAGTAGGGACAAGTCAGTATATTTTTACACCATCATCTGGAATATGTGCAATTCAATTAGTAATTAGTATTGTCGTAAATCCGAAACCTGAAGCATTATTTTCTGTGTCATCGACTGAATTAACAAGTCTAACTCCACAAATTTATTTGATAAATAATAGTATTGATGCAAATAGTTATTTATGGAACTTTGGAGATGGGAATGTATCAACAGAATATAATACAGAACATACATATCCATTAGATTTTTATGGAACATATACGGTTTCTTTGACAGCAACCTCACCTTTTGGATGTGTCGATGCCAAGTTTGTAGATGTTAAAATGATTGAAGAATTAATTTATTTTATCCCAAATACTTTTACTCCAGATGGTAATAAGTTTAATGAAACTTTTCAACCTGTATTTACTTCTGGATATGATCCAAATGATTATACATTGATAGTTACAAATAGATGGGGGCAAACAGTTTTTGAAACTAATGACGCTTCGAAAGGTTGGAATGGGAGAAATAAAAATGAAGGTGAAGAGTCAGAAATAGGAACGTATTCGTGGGTAATTACTTTTAGAAATAAAAATACTGAAATGAGAAAACAGATTTTTGGAAGCGTCAATCTGGTTAGATAATCAGTTTGTTTTTTTAGTTGAATTTTAAAGGCTGTCTCAAAATGACAGCCTTATTTTTTTGGCTATAATTGAAAGTGAACTTTCAAAGAACAAATCAGATGTCAGGAAATATAAGATACTTTACAAAATAAATTAAAAACTTGTAAATCAATGATAAATGGATTTTGTTTACTAGTTATTTTAAAGTTTATTTTTAGATAAATTGTAATATTTGAAGCGTTTTATTTTTATTAAAGGTGAATTTGTTAATAATTTAAACATTTCGTTAAGAACTATTAAAAATAGTCTTTTCTGTTTAAATTTTAAAATACTCGATGAAATCGTTAATTTAATAACTAAGATGGATCAAATATTCATCTACGTAGAAATACGCATAAACTTAAATAAAAGTACTTTATCTTTGAAATGGAAAATTCAATTCACTGATTTTTTCAATAAAAAGACTATTGCAATTATTACTACTATTACTACTATGAATAAACTATTACTACTATTAGCTGTATTTACATGCAGTTTTAATTCATTTAGCCAGAATGAATTAGTTCCTCAATCAAATCAAGACCCATATTTAATTTTTCGATCAAAGAAAATGTTTTTCATTAAACAAATTTCAGATGAGAAAATTATAAATTATCCTGTTTTAACTTCAATTTCTTATATAGATGTTGTAACGAAAGAAGAAAAGTTTTTAACTGCTGAAGAATTTGTTATCCTTTTTAATGAAGGAGAAATTAATAATTTGTCATTAAAAATCCCAAGAGATAAATTTATTGAATTATCCTATCGAATTGGAGATACTGGATATGTCTTAATTGGAAAATCTGAAGAACAAATTACTACTGAATTTAATCAAACCATTAAATAGAAATCTTATGAAACTATTTAAACTACAACTACTACTTCCTTTATTATTTATTTCATTTTCGTCTTTTTCTCAAAACATCATAATGTCAAATGGATCTAGTTCTCAATGTACTGGAAATTTTTACGATAGTGGAGGTGCATCTTTAACTGGTGGTGGTAAATATGGAAGCAATGAATCATTTGTTTATACGATATGTCCTTCAGGAGCAGGAAAAATAAGCTTAAATTTCACTTCTTTTGATGTTGAAGGATATGACTATTTGTATATATATGATGGTAATTCTACAGCAGCAACCTCATTAGGAGCTTATAATAACAATGTTCCTTTGGTTGGAAATGTACAAGCTACCAATTCAAATGCTTCAGGATGTTTAACTTTTAAGTTTGTTTCAGATGGATCATTAAATTATGGAGGTTGGGTTGCTGTAATTTCATGTGTTTCTCCATGTGAATCAGTAGTTGCAGCTGTAACTACAATTCCTGCTGCTGTAGGAGGAATAGTTAAATTATGTCAAGGTCAATCTTTAACTTTTAATGGTGGAGCAACGTATCCTCAGAATAATTTATATTACGCTCAATCAAATGCAACTTCTACCTATAACTGGACATTAACTGGATCAACCAATGTCACAACTCAAAACGGTTCCCATACTTTTCCATCTTCTGGAGGTTATCATTTGGATCTTGCAGTAACAGATATTCATGGATGCAAGAGTACAAATTCTCAGGAAATCATTGTTGAAGTTTCAACTACACCTCATTTTAATGGAACTGTTCCTGCTTTACCTTCTATTTGTTTAGGTTCTACAAATACAATTCCTGGAGTTATTACTCCTACGCCTTATACAGAAGATTGTACACCTCCAGTTGGAGGTCAGGTTTATTTGCCAGATGGAACAGGATCTTCTTATTCTAATGCAGTTACTGTCGCTTGTTATGCTTATGGACAAACTGTTACGAATGCAAATCAAATTGCTTCTATTTGTATGAATATGGAGCATTCTTATTTAGGCGATTTAGATATTTCAATAACCTGTCCATCTGGTCAGTCAATTACTTTATTGGATTATGTTAGTGGGGATAATACTGGTGGTGAATATCTTGGAACTCCAGTTGATGTTGAAACTACCCCTACAATTGCTGGTACAGGAGCAAATTATTGTTTTACAAGTACCGCTGCTCAAACTATGAATACTGCTGCAGCTTCTGTTGCGTCTAGTGTAATGTTGCCTGCTATCAGTTATTTACCTGTTGAATCTTTTGCAGGGTTAGTTGGATGTGATTTTAATGGTGATTGGAATATTACAATTGTAGATAATTTAGGAAACGATAACGGATATATTTTTGGATGGAGCATCGATTTTGCAAATGTGATTCCTTCAACTGTTATCACTTTTACACCTGCGATAACTTCTCAAACTTGGAATGCAAATGCAACGATTGTTTCAACTGCAGGAAATACAATTACTGTTTTACCAACAGTTACTGGTTCTGCATGTTATGTTTATCATACAGTTGATAATTTTTCATGTACATATGATACGACTGTTTGTTTTATGGTAACTCCGGCAACATTGTTACCAACTTTTGCCGCAATTGCAGCTATTTGTTCAGGAGCGACTGCGCCAACTTTACCAACTACTTCTACTAATGGTGTAACAGGGACATGGTCTCCAGCAGTTAGTAATACAGCTACAGGAACATATACTTTCACACCAGCTTCTGGACAATGTGCATTACCAACTACTATTGTTGTTACTGTTAAGCCTAAACCTACTGTTACGGTAACGAATGCTACAGTTTGTAATGGAACTGCAGCTACTATAACCGCTACTGGATTAACAACAGGCGGTACGTATGCTTGGGGAACTGGTCAAACTACTGCAGCTTTAACATTAACTCCAGCAGTTACAACTTCTTATACTGTAACATATACTTTAAATGGTTGTGCAAGTTTGGTTGGAACAGGAACGATCACAGTAAATCCAATTCCTACATTGACTGTCACAAATGCAACAGTTTGTAATGGAACTGCTGCTACTATAACTGCTACAGGTTTAGCAGCAGGAGGAACATATGCATGGGCATCTGGACTAACAACTGCTGCAATTACAGTAACTCCAAGCGCAACAACTGTTTATTCAGTGACTTACACTTTAAATGGTTGTCCTATCACAGCAACAGGAACCGTAACTGTTAATCAAATACCTACATTAACTGTTACTTCAATATCAACTTGTGCAGGGTCTCCAGCTACAATTATAGCAACAGGCTTAGCGGCAGGAGGGACTTACGCATGGGCGTCTGGACCAACAACTGCTTCAATTACTGTTTCGCCATTAGTTCAAACAACTTATTCTGTTGTTTATACGTTGGCGGGTTGTCCTAGTTTGCCAGCAGTTTCAACTGTTTCTATTAGTTTAAATGCACCGATTTACGCAGGATTGGATACTCCAATTTGCTTAGGTTCTTCAACTGTTCTAACTTCAGTTGGAGGTGCTTCCTATACTTGGAATAATGGTTTAGGAGCAGGTTCAACTTTTACTGTTTCACCAATTGTTACTACAACTTATACTGTAAATGGAACCGATATTAATGGATGTACAGGAACGGATCAAGTTGTAATTACGGTTAATCCAATTCCTACATTGACTGTCATGAATGCAACAGTATGTAATGGAACAGCTGCAACAATAACAGCAACAGGTTTAGCATCAGGAGGAACTTATTTATGGGCATCTGGTCAAACTACTGCTTCAATTACTGTTTCACCGACTGTTACAACTACTTATTCATGTATTTACACTTTGAATGGATGTTCTAGTTCATCAGTAATCGGAACTGTTACAGTAAATCCAATACCAACTGTAATTGTAACGAATGCAACAGTATGTAACGGAACAGCTGGAACTATCACTGCAACAGGATTAGCAGCAGGTGGAACTTATTTATGGTCAGGTGGTCAAACAACTGCAGCAATCACTTTATCGCCTGCAGTTACAACTCCTTATACAGTAACTTATACATTAAATGGATGTGCTAGTTTAGTTGGGACAGGAACAATAACAGTAAATTCTATACCAACATTAACTGTAACGAATGCAACAGTATGTAATGGAACAACTGCAACTTTAACAGCTACAGGTTTAGCAACAGGCGGTACATATTTATGGGCTTCAGGTCCAACAATTGGTGCTATAACCGTTACTCCTGGAACAACAACTTCTTATAATGTTACTTATACTTTAAATGGATGTCCAGTAACTGCGACAGGAATTGTTACAGTAAACGCAATACCAACTTTAACACTAACAAATGCAACTGTTTGTAATGGAACAGCTGCAACGATAACAGCTACAGGTTTAGCAGCTGGAGGAACTTACGCATGGGCTTCAGGAGAAACAACTGCAGCTATAACGGTTTCACCAGCAATAACAACAACTTATTCATGTATTTATACTTTAAATGGATGTTCTAGTACATCAGTAATAGGAACAGTAACTGTAAACGCTATTCCAACTGTTACAGTGACATCAACATCAACTTGTTTGGGTTCACCAGCAACAATTACTGCTACAGGATTAGCAACAGGTGGAACTTATTCATGGCTAACAGGTCAAACGACTGCGACTATAACGGTTTCGCCAATAGTTGCAACAACTTATTCAGTAATTTACACCTTAAATGGTTGTGCGAGCACTTCAGCTTCCGGAACTGTTTCAATTAGTGCGAATGCTCCAATTAATGCAGGATTAGATGCTGTTATTTGTATCGGTCAATCTTCTACACTTACTGCAACAGGCGGAGCGACTTATACATGGGATAATACATTAGGATCAGGAGCAACGTTTACAGTTTCTCCTATAACTACTTCAACTTATACTGTAAACGGAACAGATATTAATGGATGTACCGGAACAGATCAAATGACCATTACTGTTAATCAATTACCAATTGTTTCTGCAGGACTTGACCAAACAATTTGTACAGGTGTTTCTATGATTACTTTAAGTGGATCAGGAGCTTCTACATATGTTTGGGATAATGGAGTAACAAATGGTACTGCTTTTTCACCGGCAGTAGGAACTTTAAATTATACTGTAACAGGAACAGATGTAAACGGATGTGTGAATACAGATATAGTTGCTGTAACAGTTAATCCTTTACCGGTTGTAAATGCAGGAGTTGATCAAAATGTTTGTATTGGAACGGTTGTTACTTTAACAGCTTCAGTTACAATTTCATATTCATGGGATAATGGAGTTACAGACTCAGCACCATTTATACCAGCGGTTGGATCTATAGTTTACACGGTAACAGGTACAGATATAAATGGATGCATAAATACTGATCAAGTATCTGTAACAGTAAATACATTGCCAGTCGTAAACGCAGGAGTTGATCAAGTAGTTTGCCTTGGAACAACAGTTACTTTAACAGCATCTGGAGCTACAACTTATGTTTGGGATAACGGAATAACAAATGGAGTTTCAATTACTCCGGTTGTCGGTACAACGGTTTACACGGTTGTCGGATCTTTAGGATCAGGTTGTTCGAATACTGATCAAGTTTCTGTAACTGTAAATGCACTACCAGTTGTAGATGCAGGATTAGATGTTGCTATTTGCGATGGTTCAACAGTTGTATTAACAGCAACAGGAGCTTCTGTTTATGTATGGGATAATTCAGTGTCAAATGGAGTAGGTTTTGTTCCTGTAGCTGAAACGACAACTACCTTGACTGTAATTGGAACAGATATAAATGGATGTGTAGATACAGATGAAGTAGATGTTACTTCTAATGTAATACCAAGTGCACCATTAGTTTCTCCAGTTCAATATTGCATAAATAGTACAGCTTCTCCTTTGACGGCTATTGATGCTTTATTAGGAGGTCTTGGAAATGGAGTGTATAATTTTAATTGGTATACTTCAAATATACCAGGTTCTACTAGTTCATTGATAGCACCAACACCAAGTACAACTTTGGTAGGACCGACAACTTACTTTGTGTCTGAAACAACTATCTCAACTGGATGTGAAGGAGCAATGACTGCTGTACAAGTAATTATTGTACCATTAAATACAACAACTTTTACGCAAGTGAATGCTGTATGTGAAGCATCTGTCTCTCCAATTTTACCTGTAAATTCAACAAATACACCGCCAGTAACTGGAACGTGGAGTCCTTCAGTTGTAAATACTTCAGTAGCTGGAACTTCAACGTATACTTTTATACCAAATGCTGGACAGTGTGCATCTTCTCAAACAATGGATATTGTAATAAATTCAATACCTTTAATAGTAATTACAGATCCTGCAGCTGTTTGTTTTCCAGAAATAATTGATTTGACGGCTTCTTCTGTTTCAGTAGGAAGTTCAAATGCAGATTTATTGACTTATTGGTCAAGTTTAGCTCCTTTAACAGCTCTTTCATCACCAACTCAAGTTTCAATTAGTGGTACGTATTATGTGCAAGGAATGTCTTTAGCTGGATGTACAAGTGTTTCTCCAATAAATGTTTTAATTAATTCAAAACCAATTGCTTCATTCACACCTTCTCCTTCCATTGTACCTAGTTATTTTACCGAAAGCACAATGCTTAATAGTTCAATAAATGCAGTTGATTATATATGGGAATTTGGAGATGAGACTGCTGGTTCAATTGAAGTTTCGCCACTTCATCAATTTCCTTACGATGTTTATGGAGATTTTACCGTGAAATTAACAGCTATCTCCCAGTTTGGGTGTGTTGATATTGCTTACGAAACAGTTACAATAAAAGAGGAATTGGTTTATTATGTTCCAAATTCTTTCACTCCAGATGATGATGAAGTAAATGATATATTCTTACCTGTTTTTACTTCAGGTTATGATCCGTATGATTATTCTCTTTTGATTTTTAATAGATGGGGGCAAATTGTCTTTGAATCACATGATGCAAAAGTTGGATGGAATGGTAAAATGGGAGTTGATGGAAATATTGTTCAGAATGGAACTTACACATGGAAAATTGAATTTAAAGCTAAATTAAATCCGCAAAGACAAGCTGTTATTGGTCATGTGAATGTAATTAAATAAATGTTTTTTCTAGTTTGAGTAGATTTTTGAACTAACAAAATTTAAATAATCATTGGTAAGTCCATTTTGAAAAAAGACGCTTACCATTTTTTTTTTGACTTTAATCGATTTAGTATCAGTGTTTACTGGGTTTTTTAGGTCTTTTGTGATTTTTTTTCACTAAATTTACTAAAAGCAAATATTCATTGATAGATATTTGTATGAAAAAAAATGATTAGCTTAATACTATAGAACTGTTATAAAATATTTCAACTATGAAAACAAGATTTACCATACGAAAGATTACAATCGCAATCATTGCTTTTGTAATTGTGGTAACTTCAGCTGACTCAACAGCTCAATTAGTTATCTCTAATCAAGGAGCTTCTGCTTCAACAATTTTATCAGGTTTTATAGGCAATGGTTTAACTATTTCAAATCCTTTTATTAATTGTACATCTACTGCATACGGTACTTTTTCAGGAGGAACCACTTTAGGAATGACTAATGGGATTGTTCTTACAACTGGTAACGCAAGTCAATTGTCAAATCCAGCAAGTTATTTTATGAGTACTTCAAATAATTTTGATATTAATGATCCTCAATTAATGTCTTTAGATGCATCTGCAAAAAAAGATGTTTGTATTTTAGAATTTGATGTTATTCCTTCATGTGACAATCTTTCTGTTCGATTTGTGTTTGGTTCTGAAGAGTACCCAAATTACGTAAATTCTTCTTATAATGATGCTTTTGGTTTTTTTGTAACAGGTCAAAATCCTGTAACTGGAGGTGCTGCTTATCTAAATAAAAATATTGCAATTGTTACAGGTACAACACCATGTAGTATTGATAATGTTAATGCTGGAGCTAATAGCAGTTATTATGTAAATAATTCAACTGGTACGGTTGTACCATTTGGAGGATATACAACTGCCATCACTTCAAGTTTAGCTGTTGTTCCTTGTCAATCATATCATTTTAAAATGGCAATAGCAGATGCAGGAGATCATATTTTTGATTCAGGAGTTTTTGTAGATTTTTTACAATGTACAAATGTTATGGGAGTTACTACAACTTCAACGCCTCCATCTTGCGGTGTCGATAATGGAACTGCAACTGCACTTCCTACAGGTGGTATTGGTGCTTTAAGTTACTCTTGGTCACCAGCACCAGGAAGTGGACAAGGAACTGCTAACGCATCAGGCTTAGTAGGAGGGACGGCATACACTGTGACAGTTGATGATGCATATTCTTGTATTCTTCCAGTTACTTCAGTTGTTACGATATCAACAACAACTTCACCCGTCATTACAAACTCACCTTTAACTCAATCGGTTTGTTC
>CANJKA010000035.1 GCA_947474675.1 Flavobacteriales bacterium | reverse complement strand
ATTCCATTATCAAAAGCTGCGCAAATTGCTGAAGTTGCTCTCAAAACATCTATCACAACAACAATTTCATATTCTCCTTTGTAATAGGCATATTCTCCAGGTGTTGAACATACTTCTATGTGTTTTCTTGTTTCGTTCATGGATAATCTTGTGTTTTATTTAACCACAGAGTGCACAGAGTTTTTTTTTTGATGTTGGGGAGAGTTTCACAGAGTTCTTTCAAAAAACTTTGTGAAACTCTGTTTTTATACTCAGTGTCCTCTGTGTTTAATTTTTTTATTGTTTTTTAAATATTTTTGAATCAGCTATAAATGTTCCAAATGGTAGAAGTGAAGCGAATCCAGCAAGTAATGTAATCCCTAATTTCCATTTTTTTTCAATTGCTACAACAACCACCCAGATACAATAAGCTATAAATAGAACACCGTGAGCCATTCCCACAATTTTGTTCGGCATTGGATTGTTTAATATGTATTTAATTGGCATCGTTAAAGAGAAAAGTAAATATGAAATACCTTCAGCGATTGCTAATATTCTTAAAATACCAAGATTTGATTTTAAATTCATTTTTTATTTTTTTTGTTTGATTAATTAACATAGAATAGGGTTTAAACTCTATTCTATGTTAATTTTATTTACGTTCTATTTCTTTTAAATTGTCCATTTTCTTTTTAGCTAAGAAACCTTTGATGTCTTCGAAATGTTCAACAACTCTTTTGTTTCCAAATTCGAAAACTTTAGTTGCTAATCCATCTAAGAAATCTCTATCGTGAGAAACTAAAATTAAAGTACCGTCGAATGCAGCTAATGCATCTTTGATAATATCTTTTGTTTTCATATCCAAGTGATTGGTTGGCTCATCCAGGATTAAAAGATTAACTGGTTCTAACAACAATTTTATCATCGCTAAACGTGTTTTTTCTCCACCTGAAAGTACTTTCACTTTTTTAGTACTCGTTTCTCCACCGAACATAAAAGCTCCTAAAATATCTTTTACTTTAGTTCTAATATCTCCAACAGCAATATGATCAATCGTTTCAAAAATGGTTAAACTTTCATCTAAAAGAGCCGCTTGATTTTGAGCAAAATATCCGATTTGAACATTGTGACCTAATTCCAATGAACCTTCGAAATCAATTTGTTTCATGATCGCTTTAATCATGGTTGATTTCCCTTCTCCATTTTTCCCAACAAATGCCACTTTTTGCCCTCTTTCAATCGTTAAGGAAGCATCTTTGAAAACTACATGATCACCATACGATTTAGAAAGTTCATTCACAATCAACGGATAATTTCCTGAACGTGGAGCAGGAGGGAACTTCAATCTCAATGAAGATGAATCAACCTCATCCACCTCAACGATTTTTAATTTTTCTAGCATTTTAACGCGAGATTGAACTACCAAAGTCTTAGAAAAAGTTCCTTTGAAACGTTCTATGAAATCAGTTTGTTCTGCAATGAATTTTTGTTGTTCGTCAAACTGTTTTTGTTGTTGTTCTCTTCTTTCTTTTCGAAGTTCAAGATAATGAGAGTATTTCGCTTTGTAATCGTAAATTCTTCCCATTGTGACTTCAATCGTTCTTGTAGTTATGTTATCTACAAATGTTCTATCGTGAGATATTACAACGACTGCTTTTGCGTTATTGATCAAGAAATCTTCTAACCATTGAATAGATTCAATATCCATGTGATTCGTAGGCTCATCCAATAAAATAAGATCTGGTTTCTGTAGAAGGATTTTCGCTAATTCAATTCTCATTCTCCATCCACCGCTGAATTCTTTGGTTGGACGAGTGAAATCTTCGCGTAAAAAACCCAAACCGAAAAGTACTTTTTCAACTTCAGCTTCGTAATTTACTTCTTCAATCATATAGAACGCTTCGCTGACTTCCGAAACACGTTCAATGATTTTCATGTATTCATCCGATTCGTAATCTGTTCGAACTGTTAATTGTTCATTCAACGATTCAATTTCATCTTTCATTGCGAAGATTGATTTGAATGCTTTTGAAGTTTCATCAAAAACAGAACAATCATCTTCTGTCAATAAATGTTGAGGTAAATAAGCAATAATATATTCTTTCGGAGCAGAAACACTTCCTCTAGTAGGTTGACTTAAACCAGATAAAATTTTCAAAAGTGTAGATTTCCCTGCACCATTTTTACCCATTAAGGCAATTTTATCATTTTCATTAATCACAAAAGAAACATCACTAAAAAGCGTTGTTCCACTAAATTCTACTGCTAATCCGTCTATTGATATCATTTTTTTTGTTTTAAACCATATAAGGAATATAAGGACATATAAGTATAGTGTTTTATTCGTTTGTTACACAAACTAAGAGTGATAAAACTCAATTTATATGTTTTTATAAACCTCTTATTTTGCTAACCCATTCATTTTCTTATATGTCCTCATATGCCTTATATGGTTCAATATTTTTTATCACATCTACATGTTTCCTATGACCAAAGCCCTATTCTCTACGCCCTAATTTAAACCTCCAATTTAAACTCAGAAGTCTTATGAAAAGTAATCGCTGGATAATCTTGTTCTGCCATTGTTAATAAGAAAGAAGTCTCAGCTAAGAAAACCCAATTGTCGTCTTTGTCTTTCGCCAAGTAATTTCCTTTTGCACGCATGAATTGATTCATTTGTTCTTGATTATCAGTTGTTAACCAACAAGCTTTGAAGTAATTTTTAGGAACGAAACGACAATTTGCACCGTATTCATGTTCTAAACGATAAGCGATAACCTCAAATTGAAGTTGACCAACTGTTCCAACAATTTTACGATTTCCAGGTTGTTGTATAAATAACTGAGCAACCCCTTCGTCCATTAATTGGCGAATACCCTTCTCTAATTGTTTTGATTTCAATGGATCTAAATTCTCTAATTCTTGGAAAATCTCTGGAGAAAAACTTGGAATACCTTTGTACATGAATTTTTCACCTTCATTCAAAGTATCTCCTATTTTGAAACTACCAGTATCATATAATCCAATTACATCGCCAGGATATGCCTCATCAATCACGCTTTTATCTTGTGCCATGAAAGAAGTCGGATTTGGAAATTTCATTTTTTTGTCCAAACGAACGTGATTGTAAAAAGTATTTCGTTCAAATTTCCCTGAAACGATACGTAAGAATGCAATTCTATCTCTGTGTTTCGGATCTAAATTGGCGTGAATTTTAAATACAAATCCTGAAAACTTTTCATCCTGAGGATTGATAAATCGAAGATCTGTGTCTCTACCTCTCGGAGAAGGGGAAATTCTACAAAACGTATCCAATAATTCTTTAACACCGAAATTATTAACTGCTGAACCAAAGAAAACAGGAGCAATGTCTCCATTTAAATAGGATTCTCTGTCAAATTCATCGTAAACACCTTCAACGATTTCTAACTCTTCACGTAATTCATCCGCAGGAGCTTTACCTACTATTTCATCTAATTGTGGATCATTTACATCAGTTATAGCTACAACTTCGGTAGATATTTTAGTTTTGTTTGCTTGAAATAAGTTCAAGCTTTTATCATAAATATTGTAAACACCTTTGAAACGATCTCCCATTCCAATTGGCCATGTTAGCGGTCTAACTTTAATGTCAAGAGTTGATTCTAATTCATCCAACAAATCAAAAACATATTTACCCTCTCTATCCATTTTATTGATAAAGATGATAACTGGAGTCTTACGCATACGGCAAACTTCCATTAATTTTTCTGTTTGAGATTCAACACCACTTGCACTGTCGATTACTAAGATTACACTATCTACGGCAGTTAAAGTTCTAAAAGTATCCTCAGCGAAATCCTTGTGACCAGGAGTGTCTAATATATTTACCTGTTTCCCAGCGTATTCGAAGGCCATAACTGAAGTAGCAACAGAGATCCCCCTTTGCTTTTCAATCTCCATGAAATCCGAAGTTGCTGTTTTTTTAATCTTGTTATTTTTAACAGCACCTGCTGACTGAATCGCCCCACCAAAAAGTAAAAGTTTTTCAGTTAAGGTTGTTTTTCCTGCATCGGGGTGAGAAATGATACCAAATGTTCTTCTTTTCTCAATTTCTACAGCGTTCTTCATACGAGTTTGTCAAAATAATTAATAGGGGGCAAAGATAGTCATTTTGTGACAAAAGACTATACGATAATAGATAAAAGAGAGGTGAAATGTATTTTTTATCATGAAAATATCTTTTAAATAAATAAGTTTTTTTTAAAATATTATTTATTCTTTTTATAGTCCGTTACTATCAAACGTATTTTTATCATTTTTTTTAAATGTGTTAGAATCTTATTTGATTATTTACAAAATTTAGATTTAATGATTTTTATGTACCTTCGACTTGTCAAATAAATTTAAAAGAACAAATGGATTTTAAACTTTTAAAAAAAGGATCAAAAGTATACAGTATCTTGAAATTGAAGTGCCCAAAATGTCACGATGGAAATTTATTTGTTTTTAAAAATCCATATAGATTAAAGGGAGGCTTGAAAATGGATGACAATTGTACAGTTTGTGGGCAAGATTTTGTAATTGAACCAGGGTTTTATTACGGAGCGTTATGGATGAGTTATCCAATCGTCATTTTAATTATAATTGCTTTAACGTCCTTTTTTTATTTGTATTTAGATTATAGTCTACTAAAGTTTATGCTTATTTTATCGGTGGTCATGATGAGTTTACAACCGTTAATTATACGATTAGGAAGAGCAATTTGGATACGTATTTTTGTTAAGTATCAAAAACAATGATTTAGTCTATAATTTTTATTTTTCTTAAAATAGAGCGTATATTATTTTGAAAAAAATAGATGATCACAAGACTAAAAAATGTACCGCTAGAATTGGCAATCATGTCGTAAAATGAAGGTTCTCGTCCAGGAACAAATCCTTGAATAAATTCCATTAATACCCCATACGAAATTATTAAAATGACTCCAAGTATTCTTTCTTTAGCGATTTTACAAAGAAGAAATACTTGCAAAGAAAGTGTTGTGTATGCTATAAAATGACCAACTTTATCATTTGTTGGGATAGAAAGTTTGTCAGGAATTTGAAGGCTGTAATAAGTAATTATCGTTAAAGTGAAAAGAATTGTAATCTTAATGAATTTCATAGATTTCAAAAATGAAAAATTTACAATATATTTAAATCTAATAGCAAAAAAAAAGAGCTGTAACTTTCGTTTGCAACTCTTTCTTTTTTTTTGGGGAGGCTAGTGGGGATCGAACCCACGACCTTCGGTACCACAAACCGACGCTCTAACCGACTGAGCTATAGCCTCCATTTTGATGAGTGCAAATATAGTATTTTCATTTTTTATTTGAGCCATAAAATGAATTTTATTTTAATTTTTTTTTAATCTTAATTTAAAAAGCCTGATTATGAGGTTTAAAAGAATGTTTTTCTGTTGTTAATTATTTAGCTCAAGGTTGTTTTTTTGACTTATATCGATTTATATGTTGATAAATACTAACAAAGTCTTATCGTATAAGGCTTTTAGTACCTTATTTTTGTTCTAAATAATAAACGAATGCTAAAAATAGGAGTTTTAGGAGCTAATGACTTAGCAAAGATTCATATTCGATTACTCATTGAATTAAAAGATTTATATGAAATTATCGGTTTTTATGAACCAGATGATTTAAAAGCTATTGATATCATTGATTTATATGGAATAAAACGATTTTCATCTTATGAAGAATTGTTGAAAGAAGTAGAGTGTGTTGATATTATTTCTTCTTCTTTGAAGCATTATGAATTGGCTTGTTTGGCCTTAAGGAATAGCAAGCATATATTTTTAGAAACACCAATTACTCATACTATTGATGAAGCCAAATCGTTGATTAATCTTTCAAGAGAAGCGAGTGTTAAAATTCAAGTTGGTTCGACTAATAGATTTAATCCTGCGTTTTTAGCCAGTACATCTTCTATTATTAAGCCTAAATTAATTGATTCGCAAAACCATCTTCAATATAATTCTGAGTCAAGTGAATTATCATTAGTGATGGACTTAATGATGAGTGATATTGATATTGTTTTGAGTGTAGTTAAATCTGGAGTTCGTAAAGTTTCTGCAAATGGAACTTCGGTTTTTAGTAAGGAAAATGATATTATTCATGCTAAATTAGAATTTGATAATGGATGCGTTGCTAATTTTTGTGTAAGTAGATTGGCAAATATCTATAAAAATGAAACCAGTTTTTATCAAAAAGGAAAATGTATTCATGTCAATTTTCTAACAAATGACCTCGAAGAAGTAATCATAGATGAGAATTTAAATGCTAAAATTTCTATTTTGCCTGAAATTGAAGAATTGAATCCTATAAAAAATGAATTAACTTCTTTTCATACAGTAATTTTAAATGATATTGATCCAATTGTCTCTTTAAGTGATGGTTATAATTCTTTGACGGTTGCATATCAAATTTTAGATATTTTAAATCATTCTAAAGTTGTTTTGACTGACAATATTTACTAATTTTCCACGTTAAGGTTCAATTATGTACTCTATGAAATTAATAATATCTTTTATATCAGTAGTTTTATTATTTTCTTCTTGTTTGAAAAATAATCCTTCTCCTTCTTGGCTAGAAGTAAATAAATGGACTTTAGAAGAGAATTCAGCAGCTTTAATTTCAGCTGGAATTCTAACTGAAAATTTCTCCGAAGCATGGGTTTATGTGGATGATCAAATTATAGGAGTTTTTGAAGTTCCATTTAAAATTCCTCTGTTGTTAAAAGGTAATGTGAATATTAAAATTTATCCAGCTGTTAAAAATAATGGAATTTCTGCAACGAAGAAAATTTATCCATATATGGAAGTTTTTGAAGTAGATGCTGAATTGATACAAGATAAAACATTGACTTTAAACCCTAAAACCAGATATTATTCAACAACTAAATTTTGGATCGAAGATTTTGAAGATGCCTCGATTCAAATTGAAAATGATCCAACATCAAGTACACAGATTCTTTCAGGAAATGATCCTTTGATATTAAAATACGGAAATTTTTACGGACATATAGCATTAGACGAAATAAAAACTACCTGGACAGGTTATACAAATGAGCATTTGGTTTTACCTAAAGGAGGAAAAGAAGTTTATTTAGAAATTGATTATTACAATACAAATTCTTTAATAACAGGTGTGTTAGCTGTTTCCCCTGCAGGAGTAAAGCCAAATCCAAATATTCAATTGAATAAACAAGATCCTTCAACTATAAAATGGAAAAAAATGTATATTGAATTAAAAGAAATTGTTTCTTACTCAACTGCAGCAGAGTATTTTGACATTTCTTTTCAAGCTTTATTAGACGAAGGTTTAAGCTCTTCATATATTTGTATAGATAATATTAAAGTAGTTTATTTTTGATGTATGCCTCGTAGTTTTTTAACTTTTTATTTTATATTATTTGACTGGATTTCTTCAGCATTGGCTTGGGGAGCTTTTTATTATTGTCGTAAAACATTTATTGAAAATAAAGATTTCGCAATTGACGCAACTTTTTTCAAAGGAGTTTTATTTGTTCCTTTTATTTGGTTAGCTATTTATATGTTACAAGGAACTTATTACGACGTTCGAAGGCTTTATCGATTGAAAATTTTTAGTTATACTTTTTTCAGTTCGACTATTGGAGTAGTGATTTTATTTTTCTTATTATTATTAGATGATAATATTAACAGTTATCAGTTATACTATAAATCAATTTTTATTTTATTTTTAATTTACTTCACTTTTACTTTTATTCCAAGAATATTGATCGTGAGTATAATTGTTAGGAGAGTTCATCAAAATAAAAGTGGTTTTAGAACATTGTTAATTGGAGGTAGTGCAAAAGCGGTTTCTATCTACAATGAAATAATTAACTTACCGAAAGGTATCGGAAATGATTTTGTTGGTTTCGTAAATTTAAATGGAGTCGATAAACTTTTAGAGCCACAATTAAAGTATTTAGGTCATGTGGATCAATTAGATTTGATCATGAGAAATAATAACATAGAAGAAGTTATAATTGCTTTAGAGATAAGTGACCACGAAAGATTAAGAAGTATTATTTCTCGAATTCAAGGAGGTAATATTAAAATTAAAATCTCTCCAGATATGTACGATTTTTTATTAGGTTCGATAAAAATGAATAATCTTTTTGGAGCGATGCTTTTTGAAGTGAATTCTGATTCGATGCCTATTGGACAGCAAATTATTAAACGTGTTCTCGATTTTGTTTTATCGGCTATTGCAATTGTTGTTTTAATTCCTTTCTATTTAGTAATGGCGTTAGCTGTAAAATTGTCGTCAAAAGGTCCTGTTTTTTTTACTCAAGATCGAATTGGGCTAAATGGTGTTTCTTTTAAAATTATCAAATTTAGGACAATGTTTATTGATGCTGAAAAGTTAGGACCACAGTTGTCTTCAGAAAATGATCCTCGAATTACAAAAGTTGGAAAGTATATGAGGAAATTAAGATTTGACGAATTCCCACAGTTTTTTAATGTTTTAAAAGGAGAAATGTCCTTAGTTGGACCTCGTCCAGAACGACAATTTTACATAGATCAAATAGTAGCGGTAGAACCTCAGTTTTTGCAGTTAACGAAAGTTAGACCTGGAATTACTTCTTGGGGTCAAGTTAAATATGGTTATGCAGAAAATGTTGATGAAATGTTGATGAGAATGAAATTTGATCTTTTATATATTAAAAATAGAACTTTAGCATTGGATTTTAAAATTATGCTTTATACAATCATGATTATTGTGAAGGCGAAAGGGAAATAAATAATGTTTGATGTTTAATTTTGAATGTTTAATTAATTCAAAATCAATTTTTAACAGATTAAGAATCGTAGATTAACCTTGATTTTAAGATTGTTTTTTATACAATTGTGATTATTGTGAAAGCGAAGATGAAGTGAAATAATGTTTGATTTTGAATGATGGATGTTCAATTAATTAAAAATCAAACATTCAACATCAAACATTAAATTCATATTATTTAATATTCAAATCAAACATTTTACGTTCATTTATAAATCCTTCAAGTTTGTCACCAATTTGAACTGGACCAACACCTGCAGGTGTACCTGTGTAAATTAAATCACCCGTTTTTAACGTCATAAATTGAGAAAGATAAACTATTAATTGATCGATACTAAAAATCATATCATTTACATTTCCAACTTGAACAACTTCATCATTCTTTTTCAATGAAAATTGAAGGTTATCCCAATCTAAATCAGCTTTATTAATAAAGTCTTTTGAGATAGGAGCACTGTGTTCAAATGATTTTGCAATTTCCCAGGGATGACCTTTGGCTTTACATATATCTTGTAGGTCACGAGCTGTAAAATCAATACCTAAACCTATTTCATTGTAATATTTCGGAGCAAACTTAGCAGAAATGTTTTTACCTACTTTGCAAATCTTTACAACTAGTTCACATTCATAATGAAGGTCTTTTGTAAATGAAGGGTAAAAAAACGGATTTCCAGGCTTTAAATAAGCAGTGTCAGGCTTCATAAAAAACATTGGAGTAGTAGGGACTTCTGATTTCATTTCTTTTGCATGATCAGCATAATTTCTTCCGATACAAATTATTTTCATTCTACTATATTATTTGAATTTATTTTTCAATGCGGCTAATTTGTCTTCAAGAGACTCAGTTGAATTTGATTCTTTTTTAATTACTGTAGGTTCTTCTCTTAATTTTTTTCTTATTTTTTCAACTGGTTCTGATGTAGGCATATTTTTCTTTATTTTTTCCATTTCAATGCGTAAACATTGTTTTGTGTATAAAGGAAAATCAGCATTTAGCATCCATCCGTAATAACCAGGTTCAGAAATTGAAATATCTTTGATTGTTTTTCCTTTGTTTTTCCCGAAATTATATACAGCCTCGCCATCATCATTAATAGCTAATCTTCCTGCAAAATCAAGTAAATTGAAATTACCGGCTTTTGAAAATTCAGAAAGAAAGTCAATGTTGTTTTCAATAGATTCGTATTTTTCAACTTGAGCTTTTAAAACTTCCCAAGTTGCTGCTGTATCAGCGAGAGCATTATGAGCATTTTCAATTTTTTTATCACAATAAAATAAGTAAGCTGCTGAAAGTGTCCTTTGTTCCATTTTATGGAAAATATTCTGCACATCAATAAATTTTCTATTTGAAACATCAAATTGATTGCCCACTCTCAATAATTCTTCAGATAAAACAGGGATATCAAATTTGTTTGAGTTATAACCTGCTAAATCTGCATCTCCAATAAACGCAACTAATTCATTTGCAATTTGAGCAAATGTAGGTTCGTTTATGATATCAGCCTCATAAATCCCATGAATTAAACTAGTTTCATTTGGAATTGGCATTTCTGGATTAACTCGTTTGATAAAGTGTTCTTCAGTACCATCTGGATTTGCTTTTATTACAGCAATTTCGACTATTCTATCTTGTGTAATGTTTAAACCAGTAGTTTCTAGATCAAATATTGCAAGAGGACGTTTTAAGGAGATATTCATATGAGGTATTTATTCTTTACAAATATATGGATAGTTAAATTATTGATGTCAATTATTGATGAAAATTTATCTGTAAAAAAAACTCCTCTTTGTTTTGAAGAGGAGTTTTACTATTTTATTTAAACTTGATAATTATAAATTCAGTTCGTCTATTTAGCTGATGTTCTTCCTCTGAACAAGTTGAAACAACATCACCTTCACATCCACAATCATTTTTAAGTACTGATTCACCGTAACCTTTTCCGTAAATTCTAGCAGGATTGATGATTCTCTTTTTGATATAGGCTGCAGAAGCTTTAGCTCTTTTTTGAGATAATTTTTCGTTGTATGCTTTACTTGCTCTACAATCTGTATGTGAACCAAGTTCAATAACCATATATGGGTTTTGGTTCATGATTAGCACAATTTTATCTAATTCAATGGCTGCATCTTTTCTTATAAAAGCTTTGTCTAAATCAAAATAGATGGGTTTTATATCAATAAGAGAAGATAAGTCAGAACCGATTTCAACTTCTACTGATTTCGTATCTGAAATTTTAACTGTATTTTTTATTTTTTCAGCAACAGCAAAAACATCATAAGATTTTCCAACAGTGTCTTCTAAATTGATGAATTTCATATTGTCAACATCTAATAACATTTCTCTATAGACTTCATCGTATTGTGGATTACAATTTGTCTTAAAAGTCTCCGTATAGAATGCTTTAGAATCGTTTAAATAAGTTACTTCGTATTCTTTACATTTTTCTAAAGGATTAAAAAATGATCCATCTCTAGGTTTAGGAAAGGTTTCTTGAATTGCATTATTGTCACAATTTAAACATTTAATGTTAAGCGAAAGTCCAACAGGTAAAGGTTTATCATAAGCAGTATGAATAACTCCTCTTAAAGCTGAAATATTTTTCACACCCAATTCGTCATTTTCAATTTCATAAATATCTTTTTCTCCATATCCATCTTTACGAAAAGATGTGAAATAACCTTTAAAACCATCAATAGTTGTTGTGTAAAAAATATCGTCACCAGTTCTGTTTATAGGATATCCTAGGTTTAAAGGAATTGACCAATTGTTAGATTCGTCTCTAATTGAGAAAAAGATATCAAAACCTCCCATACTTTCAGGACCATTACTTGAATAATACAATGTTTTGTTATCAGCACCAATGAAAGGAGAATCTTCATCATTAGCCGTATTGATAGTAGGGCCAAGATTTTTAGGAGCACTCCAGCTTCCGTCAGGTAATTTTACAACTCTGTAAATATCTCTCCCTCCTAAACCACCAGGTCTATTAGAGACAAAATACATGTTTAAACCATCAGTTGTTGAGGTACAATGAGTTTCCCAAGATTTAGTATTGACATTTTTAATATCAAAAGGCTGTACTTCTTGGAAAGTATTCAATTTAAAATCAGAATAAAAGATATCTCCACCGCCAGTATTATCTTGGTAAACAAATACTCTTCTTTCATCAGGACTAACAGCAATAGTTGCTTCATTTCTTTGGCCTTCACAAAAATCTAGTTTAACAGGAGTAGCCCAACCTAAAACATTTCCTTTCGAGTCTCTATCTCTGTAACTTACATATATATCTTCCGGATAATTATGTAACAATGGATCTCTAAATTCTTTGGTTGAATTATCATCCCAAGGTCTTCTAGAAGTAAAATATAAAGCTTGACCGTCTAAGGAAATTACAGGAGAATAGTCAGGGTATTCTGTATTTACAACACTCCCAATGTTATTTATTTTACATTTTTTAGGTTTTTCAATAGCTTTTTCAGCAACTTCACATTGAATTAAATTTAAATGAGCTTTAGCGATTAGAGGAGAATTCTTATCAGTTTCATCATTGAAGTACTTGGTGTACATGTTTTTAGCTTCCTCAATTTGTTCATTTAAATGGTAGCAATTACCTAAATAATAATAAATGTCTATCGGACAAGTTGTGTCAGTAATTGAGTATAAATCATAATCAGAATTCGCTGTTGGTAATGCAAATTTGAAATGTGTGATTGCGTTTTCATATTCAAATTTAGAAGTTAATAATAAATACCCTTTTCTATAATGATAATTGGCACTCGTTGAATCCATTTGCAATAAACGGTCTACGACTAAAGATGCGAAATATAAATAGCCTTCTTGCGTTAAATTTGAACATTCAATAATTAACTCATCTTCCGAAGCTTCTCTACATTTTAAACGTAATTGTTTTTCAGTAATTTGAGAAAAACCAAGAATTGGAATGATAAAAAGAATTAAAAAAAATATTTTTTTCATGTTTTTAATTAAATAGTAAGACCCTCATTAGTTCAACTAATGAGGGTCTTACGAAATTACTATTTTTTTTCTTACAATTCTCTATTTATATCAAATTGTTCTAAATAATCTGCTACTCGTCGAACGAATTTACCTCCTAGTGCACCATCTACTACTCTATGATCGTATGAGTGTGATAAAAACATTTTTTGTCTAATACCAATAAAATCACCTTCAGGAGTTTCAATTACAGCAGGAACTTTTCTTATTGCTCCTAATGCTAAAATAGCAACTTGCGGTTGATTAATAATTGGAGTTCCCATAATATTTCCAAAAGTACCAACATTAGTTACTGTGTAGGTACCACCTTGAATATCTTCTGGTTTCAATTTATTAGCTCTTGCTTTGTTTGCTAAAGCATTAACTTCTTTTGTTAAACCGATAAGATTTAATCGGTCTGCATTTTTAATAACTGGAACAATAAGATTTCCAGAAGGTAAAGCTGCTGCCATACCAAGATTAATGTCTTTACGGATAATTATGTTCGTCCCGCTTACAGAAACATTAATTAAAGGGAAATCTTTAATCGCTTTTGCAATTGCTTCCATAAAAATTGGTGTAAATGTGATACTTTCACCTTCTCTTTTTTGGAATTCATTTTTAATTTTATTTCTCCAATTTACAATGTTTGTAACATCAGCCTCAACATACGATGTAACGTGTGCAGAAGTGTGAACAGACATAACCATATGATCAGAAATTAATTTTCTCATACGATCCATTTCAACTATTTCGTCTCCATCATTTAAAGTAATAACTGGAGCTTTATGAGCTGCTGGAGTTGGTATTTCTAATTGTGTTTTTACAGGAGTAGAAACTTCAGTTTTAACTGGAGCAGCAACAGCTACGTTATTACCTCTGTTTTGTAAGTAATCTAAAATATCTTTTTTAGTAACTCTACTATCTTGCCCTGTTCCAGAAATTAATTCCAATTCAGACATTGAAATATTTTCTTTTTCAGCTATACTTCTAACAAGTGGAGAATAAAATTTTCCTGATGGTCCGTTTTTTTCAATAATATCTGATGTGCCATTTGCAAATGTAACAGCAGAATCAACTGTTTTCATGATTTCTTCAGCAGAAACAGAAGGAGTAGAAACTTCTTTTGCAGGCTCAGTAGCAGCAGAACCGCTATCACCATCTGTAGAGATGATTGCAATAACATCACCAACTTGAACTACTTGGTCTTTCTCAAACAAACGTTTGATTAAAACTCCAGCAGCTTCAGATGGAAGTTCATTGTCAACTTTATCAGTTGCAACTTCTACTAAAGGTTCATCCATATTTACAGAATCACCGATTTCTTTTAACCAATTTGTAATCGTTGCTTCCGTTACACTTTCTCCCATTTTAGGAAGTCTAATTTCAATTTGCGCCATAGCTATTAATGGTATCAATATTTATTGAATGCAAAAATAGTCTATAATTCCTTTAAAACAACAAATTCGATTAGATAAATGTTAATCTATAATCATAAAAATTAAAAATGAAGTGTTTTGTAGGTGTTTTGATTGTGAATTGATTATTTAAAGGTCAGTTTAATCGCTTTTTAGTTTTTTTTACGGAAAGTAATTAAATATATTCTTTATCGATCAAGTTTTTTCCAAGCTTTTTTTAGAATTGAAAAATCTTTTAATATGTTGTAATCTCTGGCATAAATTAAATTAAGTTTATCGACTAAAGAATTGTCAAACAATCCTGTTTTATCTGCTGGAGAAAGTATTCCTGTTTTTATTTTTGGAAGTTTTAGATCTATAGCATGAGGCATAAATAGATAACCAACAATTGATTTTTTTCCAAATAATACAAGGAATATGTTTTTTAAAAAACTTTTTTTATTAGTGTAAAGAAAAATTATGATTGGCGAAGCTATTAGTAAAACAATTGCAGAAATAAAATCAAATGTCCTCTTATTTCGTATGTTTGATTTAGTTGTTATTGAGTTAATATTTAAAACATAAAGATCTCCTGCTGTGTCTATTGAATTACTTCCTATTAAATATATGCTTTCTGGTTGTGCAATTTTAAAATCAATATTTTCTTTATCTATTGTTGACATCCAATGAATAATTGTTTGAGCTGAATTATCTTTTGCACAAAAAATTATTTCATCAATAGAATGAATATGAACTACTTGGTCTAGTTGGTTTATAGTCCCAATGTATCCATTTTCTTTTTCTTCATTTGGAGAAACGAAATCAATTAATTCAATTCTATCGTTTGTCTGCTTGATTATTTCACTAACTCTTTCAGCTTCATTTTTAGAACCTACAACAACAAATTTTTTATTTTTGCTTGCAGAAATGTTGAATCTTTTTTTCACTGTAAAATGTAAAAAGAATCTTGATATTGTGAAATAACAAAATACCCATAAAGCTCCTACTAAAATGTAAAGTCTTGAAAATTGCCAATCTTTAGGCAATAATGCGTAAATAATGAGTATGATAAATGTCCCTAAAATTGGACCTTTTAAGAAGCGAGATATTTTTAAAGGGGAATCATATCCTGAAGAGAAAAAAATACTCAACATCCAAATGATTGTATAACTTGGAATTGAATATTTTACTATTTCAACAGGGAACTCAATTTTTGAATGAGCCCAATATCGAGTTAATGAAAATAATCCAACAGTTATATATGTGTAATCAACTATCGGAAGTGTTATTTTTTTTATAAACCGAACAAAAATTGCTAAAAATGCTCTAAAATAAATAGCAATATTAATTAATGTAGAAAATAATTTAGCATTCTTTTGAGAGAAATGTTTTTCCGCAAATATTGCCATTGCTCTATAAAAAACAAAAACATAATTAACGGAACTCTTTTTTGTGCTCTCTCCTTTGTAATGAATAATTCTAGTATCCGCGAAATAGTAATTTTTATATCCTCCTTTTTGAATTCGATAGGATAAATCAATGTCTTCTCCGTACATGAAAAATGCTTCATCTAATAGTCCAACTTTATCCAAAGCTGTTTTTCGCATCAACATAAAAGCTCCACTCAAGATGTCAACTTCATTTGTCTCAAATTCACTTAAGTGTCCTGCTTGATACTGACCAAATCTTTTGGATTTAGGGAATATTTTACTGAATCCAAATATTTTATAAAACGCAACTGATGGAGTAGGAAGACCTCGTTTAGATTCAGGTAAAAATTTCCCTTTTCCATCGAGCATTCTAACTCCTAAACCTCCTGCGTCTTGATGACCATCCATAAAATCAAGAACTTTCTGAAAGGTATCTTCTTCTACAACTGTATCTGGATTTAACAATAAAACATATTCTCCACTCGAAATTTCAATTGCCTGATTATTTGCTTTGGAAAAACCTCTATTATCTTTATTGGCTATTAAATGAACTTCTGGAAATTTTAACTTCACCATTTCCACAGAACCGTCAATCGAGTTATTGTCAACAACAAAAACTTCCCCAGAAACTTTTTCTAATGCTTTTTTGACAGAATTTAAACATTGTTCCAAGAAGAATTCCACATTGTAATTTACAATGATCACACTAATCTTATATTTAAATTCAGTCGACAAATTATTTTATTTTTAACAGTAACCTACAAAGCCCCAAAACCTAACACCTAATTACTAACCCCCAATAGCTATACAAGAAATTTCAATAGGAACATCCAATGGAAGTTTCGCAACTTGAACAGTTTCTCTTGCAGGAGGATTTGATGAAAAATATGATCCATAAACTTCATTCACTTTCGCGAAATCATTTAAGTCTTTTAAGAAAATACTGCATTTCACAATGTTTTCAGCATCCATATTCGCTTCTTTCAATAAGGCTAAAATGTTTTTCATTACTTGGTGAGTTGCATTTTCAATTGAATCCACAACTAATTCACCATTTAATGGGTTTAATGGAATTTGTCCACTCATGTAAAGTGTTTTATCTACTAAAATAGCTGGACTGTATGGCCCAATTGGAGCAGGAGCTCCTGGAGTTTGAATCGTTTTTTTCATATGCTTTTTATACGCTTTTCAAATGTCATCTGGAATCGTCATCTAAAGTTCATCGTTGTTTAACTACGTTGCTTGCTTCTCAGGTGAGACAGTTTTCCTAAATGGCTTATTTCATTTCTTTCATTAACTTTGTGCAAGTTTACTAAATTTAATGCACATTTCAGTGAAAGTATTGCTTTTGGATAATTATGATTCGTTTACTTTTAATCTTTTTCACATGTTGACTGGGTTAGGAGCGGAGGTTATTGTGAAAAGAAATGATGAAATTAATTTAGATGAAATTAATAATTTTGATAAAATTATTCTTTCTCCGGGACCTGGTTTGCCAAATGAATCGGAAGGAATGATGCAGGTTATCAAAGAATTTCATGATAAGAAACCAATGTTAGGCGTTTGCTTAGGAATGCAGGCATTAGCGATTTATTTCGGCGATAAATTATATAATCAAGAAAAGGTACAACATGGAGTTCAGGTTATTTCTAATCAAGTAAATGAGTCGAAACTATTAAAATCAATTGATAAAAATTTCAACGTTGGTTTATATCATAGTTGGGCAATTGAATGTGCTAATAATTCACCATTTTTGATAACTTCTAAGTCTGAAAAAGGCGTTATCATGTCATTTGAGCACAATCAATTTCAGATATATGGTGTGCAATTTCATCCTGAATCTATTTTAACTCCTGACGGGAAAAATATATTGAATAATTTTTTATTGCTCTAAGTTAATACCAAACATAACTAGAAAATAGTCCATTCTATTTGTTCTTTTTCATCAATACATCTTTAAAAAAAACACTTCGCATATTTGGCCTATTTTATAATTACATTTGGTGTGAAATAAAAAAAGTCCCTTGATAATAAATTACCAAGAGACTTTTAGCTAAAATTATACTAAACATTAGAAATTACCTCTTAATGTAAAGATGAAATTTCTACCGGGTGCAGAAATGTTTGATGCAAATTGTCTGTAATTTTGATCAAATAAATTTTCACAAGCTGCTTGAGCACTTAAATTTTTGTTGAATTGGTATGTCAATCTGATATTTGCTGTATACCAAGCTGGCATTCCTTGTACAAGTGAATTTGCTTCATTGTCTTCTCCTTGTAAATTGTAATCTTTCATTCTTTTCCACCCACTGTAGTTGACAAAAGCTTCAGCTCTGAATTTTTTGACTTTAACATTAAAACTAATTTTCCCAAAAATAGGAGCAATGTGATCTAGTGGATAATTCGTTGTATCTGTTAAGATTCTACCATAAGTGTAATTAAATGTTCCTACTACAGAAAGATATTCATTTAAATTTCCTGAGATACCACCTTCTAAACCATAGATGTAAGCTTTTCTAGAATTCACTGTCGAAGTTACTTTACTCATAGATCCTTCAAACATAATTGAATCTTGACCATTGAATGTACTGCTAGATGTACTTAATCCATTGATGTAATTTGTATAGTATCCATTAACCGAAATTTGAACTCTTTTGTTAATTGTTTGGGTTAAACCAAGTTCATACGTGTAGGTATATTCAGGTTTTAAAGTTGGATTAGGAACAACAATATTTCCAGAAGTAGATTCAAACACTTTACTCATATCGTCTACATTTGGTGCTCTGAATCCTGATGAAAATCCTGCGTTAACTCTGAATGAAGAACACGGCATATAGATTAAACCAAGATTTCCATTTAATGCGTGGTGGTTTTGAGTTACACTTGAAAACGGAAACGGGAAAAATTGTTGATTGATAAAGTTAGAAGTTAAATTTACATTAGAAAAACGAATTCCATCATTTAAGATCAATTTTTCATTTATTTCCAAAGTATGAGTAAAATAGGTTGCAGCTGAATACATTTTTGATCCTCCATCTGGATAGCGTGTATCGAGTGCTCCAATTGTATCCATTTTTATATCTTTTACAAAAGCTGTAGAATTCACATTGTTGAAATAGGCATCAATTCCATAACGAAGTTCATGTCTTCCAATTTTTTTATCAAAATCAGCATTGAATGTAAAAATGTCTAATTTTTCAATCCTGTGATTCTCCATTACTTTCGTAAATTTTCTATCAATTCTACTTTCTTCAATATTCTGATATCCTAAAATTATTCTTGCATGGTTGTAAAATCTATTGGAATTAGAAAGATTCAATGTATAAGAACCGAAAATTCTTTTTTGAGGACCGTAGTACCAAGCTGCATATTTAGGATTTGCACCTGATTTTTGTGTTAATCTATCATAACGGTCGACGTTTGAAGAATTAGAATATTGTAAATTAATAATGTGACTTACTTTTGAAGATTGTTTGAACATAAACTTTTGTAGGAGATCATATTGAGAATAGGCTGAACCTACTTGAAGATTTGTATCAGCATTTGTTATTTTTGTATCTACTCCATCGATTGATTTTACATACCAAGGTCTAGAACCGAAGTTTCCGTATAAAGGATTTCTTTGCGTGCCTTGTTTTAAGTCACCGTAATTTGAATAGGTAAATGAAGTTAATGAACCAAATCTTTTACCTCCAACAGAAATGTCAGCATGCTCAGCAAATCCTGAATTGGCGGTTGTATATCTAGTATAGGCATTCGCTTTTACTTTAATAGAACCATTTTCAGATAATAATGGATTCTTCGTGTAAAAATGCATCACACCTCCTAATGCATCACTTCCATATACAACAGAACCAGGTCCGTAAACAATTTCTACTTTGTCCATGATTGAATTATCTAGAGTGATAATATTTTGAATATGCCCTCCTCTGTAAATAGCATTATTCATTCTCACACCATCAACAACCATTAGGACTTTGTTCGTTTCAAATCCACGAATAATTGGACTTCCACCACCTTGTTGACTTTTTTGAACCAGTATATTTCCAGAATTTGACATGACATCTGCAGTTGAAGTTTGATTCATGTTTTGTAAATCAGAAGAGCGAATAACCTGAATTTTCTGAACAACATCTTTCCTTTTTTCTTCAAATTTACTTGCGGAAACAACTACTTCGTCTAAAGAATTTCCATTTTCTGTCAAATAAATTATGTATTTTAATTGTGTTAATTCAGCAGCTGTAAAAGTACGTTCACTGTACATAGGATTTCTTACAGTGATATCACCTTTTGAAATAATTGTAGATATATCAACTATTCCACTTTCGTTTGTTTTTAAAATAGTTGAAGGTTCACTTTTTGAGAATACTTCAACATCCGAAATTGGCTGCATTGAATTTTGATCTAAAATTTCTAAGGATTGAGAATTTGCTTTTGCAATGTATAACATCACAAATAAGCATATATTTATTATTTTCATACGTTTTTTTTATTTTAATAGAGTTCAAAAATGAAGAATACCATGATTTAATAGATTATAGTTATCTACCCATACCATGATTTTTCATAATTTAGAATTAATAATGAATGCGAAATTTAATCTCATTTAATTGAGAATTAATCACGAATACTTTTTATTGATTTAGATATCACCTGTATTTAAATTGAAGTCAATAAAAAAACAGATAGTTAAGTTTTTAAACTCTATTGATAGGAGGTTTTATTTCAGTTTCTAAAAAGACCAAAAAACAATTTTTAGAATAAGTAAAAAACGATTTTATATGATTGGTAGAATTAAAATGAGGCATTTCAATTATGTCAGAATTCGATAAAATTGGAGATTGTAGTATTTTAGTGATAAGTGATTGCTGATCGGTTTTATTGTCTTTAGAATGCTTTGTTTCAATAGTGGATGATATAGATTGTAATAAAGAATTTTCTTTATTATCTAAGTAACATTTTACACGAATTGAATTATTTAAAAAGGTGATTTTTTTGACATCATATAAGTTATTTTGAAATCTAAATTCTTTTTTATTTTGCCAAATTACTTGCTTGAACTCTAATTTTGTTAATTCTAATGTTTGAATTTTTTTATTACTTTTTTGATTTAAAATTGAAGTTACTTCTTTTTTGATTATATGTCTTGAGGTTTGGAAATAAATAAACACGCCTATAAATTGCCAAACAAGCAAGATAAGAAAAGATATGTTTACTGCTTTTTTCATTAAAAGTTTATTAACTAAATTTGTTTATTAAAAGTGCAGTTAAAAAGTATAGATAAATAAAAAGCGACTCTCATTTTATTGAGAGTCGCAAATTTAATTATTAAAAATTAATAGACAATCACTTTTTCCATTTGATTTTTCTTAGAATCTGTTATTCTTAAAAAATATTCACCTCTTCCTTTTTGAGTAACATCAAAGTCTTTTGTATAAGTACCATTGAAATCTTTTATTTCTTCAAGGAAAACTATTTGACCTAATTCATTGATAAGTTCAATTTTGTATTTCATGATTTCAGACGAAGTGAAAACAACTGTAAATAAACCATTACTAGGATTAGGGAAGATAACGAAATGTGTACCTTCGTTTGCAACATCATAAAGTCCTACTGAGTTTTCAACATAATTTGCAGAAACATTTGATGGGCATCCATTGTTATTATCTACAATTACAGTATATATTCCATTAATTGTTGAAGTATAAGATTGACTTGTTGCACCAATAATGATAACACCATTCAAATACCATTGATTTCCAGTTGCAGAACTAGAAGTTAAAACAGTTCCTACATGTGTAATTGTTGGAGTAGCTGGTATAGGATATATCGTAATTGGTGTTCCTGTAGAAGTAACTGTCGTTGTAGAAGCACAAGGTGCATTTGAAGTTAATACACAAGTTACTATGTCATTATTTGATAAAGTTGACGAAGAGAATATAGTACTATTTGCTCCTGAAACAGCAATTCCATTAATTTTCCACACATAACTAGGATTTGTTCCTCCATTTGTACTACTAGCTGTAAAAGATAGATTTGCACCTTGACAAGCTGGATTAGCTCCAAAAGTGATCGCTACTGAAACCGCAGGCGTAACTGTTGACGTTAAATTTACAGTTAACGGATTTGATGTTGCAGTTGGAGTTGATAAACAAGTTGCATTTGAAGTTAAAATACATGTCACAACATCAATTGCTGTTATTGTAGAACTTAAATAAGTTGATCCAGTTCCAATAGGAAAACCATTTACATTCCAAACATAAGTAGGAAGTGTTCCTCCATTGGTAATAACTGAATTAAATGTGACCAATGATCCAATACAATTTGAAGGACTACTAGAGCTAATCGAAATTGTTGGTGTTGTTGTACCAACCATATTCATAGTAATTGCATTTGAAGTCGCTGTTGTTGTTGAAATACACGCTGCATTTGAGGTTAAAACACATGTTACTATATCGTTATTTGCCAATGTTGAAGATGTGAATGTAGATCCAGTTACTATATTTACTCCATTTACTTTCCATTGATAAACTGGTGTTCCTCCATTTGTTGAAGTTGCAGTAAATGTTTCCGTTGTTCCAGGACAAGCTGGATTAGTACCCGAAGTTAATGCAATAGTAACAGTTGGTGTTAATGAAGTTGATAAAGTCATAGTAATTGCATTTGAAGTTCCAGTTAATGGACTTGCACATGAAGAACTAGAAGTCATAACACATGTTACGATGTCATTATTTGCTAAAGTTGTAGATGTAAAAGTAGCTCCTGTAAGTGTATTTACACCGTTAACTTTCCATTGATAAGTTGGAGTTGTTCCTCCATTTGTAGGTACAGCAGTAAATGTAACTGAAGAACCTGTACATGATGGATTTGTTCCTGCCGTTAAAGAAATTGCAACACTAGGTAAAACTGAACCAGATACAATCATTGTAATAGCATTTGAAGTTCCTGTTAATGGACTTGCACAAGCTGAATTAGAAGTCATAACACATGTTACGATGTCATTGTTTGCAATTGTAGTACTCGTAAATGTTATTAAGTTAGTTCCAATATTCACACCATTTACTTTCCATTGGTATGCAGGAGTCGTTCCTCCGTTTGTCGGTACTGCTGTAAAAACAGTTGAAGCACCTGTACAGATTGTAGTTGCACTTGCAGTAATAGCTACTGATGGAATAACTGAACCTGAAGTAAGCATTGTTATTGCATTTGAAGTCGCTGTTAATGGACTAGCACAAGCTGAATTTGAAGTCATAACACATGTTACAATATCATTATTTGCAATTGTTGAACTTGTGAAAGTAGCTCCAATAATATTGTTTACACCGTTTACTAACCATTGGTAAGTTGGTGCTGTTCCACCATTTACTGGAGTAGGAGTGAATGTTACTGCTGACCCTAAACAAAATGGATTGTTATTTGAAACAATAGAAACCGACGGAACTAATGTTGAAGTAACTGTCATTGTTATTGCATTTGAAGTAGCTGTTGTATTACTTGGACAAGAAGCTGTTGATGTCATCACACAAGTAATGATTGCTCCATTTGCAATTGTAGCAGGAGTGAAGGTAACTGAATTTGTTCCAGCATTTACACCATTTACTTTCCATTGGTAAGTTGGAGTTGTTCCTCCATTTGTAGGAGTCGCTGTAAAAGTTACTGATTGTGAAGCACAAGTTGGATTAGTTCCTGCCGAAATAGCGATTACAACACTTGGTAAAACTGTAGGTGTAACAACAACTGAACTAGTTCCAGCTAAACTTGGACAACCATTAACAGTAATTATTAAATTATAAGCTCCAGCCATTAATGCAGTTGATGTTACAATAGTCGGGTTTTGTGTAGCATTTGTATATGAATTAACTCCTGTCCATGCATACGTTGCAGTAGCAACAGTTGGAGTTGTTAAGTTAATTGCAGATCCTAAACATACTGGCGAATTTGTAGTAACTACAGGAGTTGCTGGCGTTGGATTAACGGTTGTCACAATTGCATTTGATGTTGCAGGACTTCCTATAACACCTACTAAATTAGATGTCATTTGGCAAGTGATTGATTGACCGGTTGTTAAAGCAGAAGTTACATAAGTAGAACTTGTTGCTCCTACTATATTTGTACCATTAAGTTTCCATTGATAAGTTGGTGCAGCTCCTCCATTTACAGCAACCGCAGTAAAGGTAACTGAAGCGCCAGCACAAATTGAATTATCTAAATCACTTGATGAAATTGTTACAGAAGCAGTTTGACCTGCTGGCAATGGAATTTGAAAAGAATATACTCGAGTAGTTGTACCTGAAGTTAAAGTATATTCGCCAGTATGCCAAAAAGTAACTCCATCAGGATCGATAGATGTTTGTGAATAATCGCCAAATCTATTACCTCCAGTTTCAGCGCCAGTACCTGCAGCAGCTACTGTTTCCGCTAAACTCATAGTTCCTAAAGGATCTGTAGCTAAACGACCAGTATAGCACAAACTTGGATAAACAGTTGAACTTGATTTTGCATAGCAAAGAGCAATGCTTCCATTGTTGTCCATTGCAATAGAACCCAACCAATAAGTATGAGTACTTGGTGAGTAAGTTCCTTCTTGGTAGATACTCCATGCACCTGTTGCTGTATTTTGACGTAATTCAACCCATTTAATTCCTCTTTGAGTTGCACTGATTTTTATTCCCCAGTTCATAACTACTGAATTATAACCAGTCCATTTTCTCCATTGAGCTCTGTAAGTTGGAACACCACCAATTCCATCTAATTTCTGTGCAGTTCCTGGTTGAGTAACATCATTCCAACTTGCATCATAAGAAGCATCAAATGCACTAGCTGTAGGTAATGTAGAGTTTAAAGTAATTGTTGCTACTGGAGTTGCTCCCCATGTAACAGTCATATTCCAAATTTTAACAGCGTCTGTTGCTCCAGCTCCCCATGCGTTATCTGAATAAGAGAAAAATGGACAAGGTGTTCCTGCTGCTGGTAAGCCTCCATCTGCATCGGCAGGAAGTGGAACGAAAAATGCACTTACTGAACCAGTTGTAAAAGTTTGACTAATTGCTCTAGCTGAAGCATTTCCCACTAGCATTTGATCTCTTTCGAAACAAAAAACTCGATCTGTCGCTTGATTAGATGTCATGTAATACCCATTTTCCCAAATACCAAACTTTAAATAATCTGGAAATTGAGGAGATGTAAAAGAATACGTGTAATATTGTCCTAATGGATCTGGAGTTTTAGAAATAGCAATGTAAATTTTATTTCCAGTTTGACCAAATTGAGTGATAACCCATCTGTCTGCATATTTGTCATATAAAATAATTGGATCTCCATCATCTGGTGTTGCAGGCGACCAAAGAGAACCAATGTTTGCTGTTAAAAGATTGGCTCCAGTGTTTTTATCAAAAACTCTAAAAGGAGTCCCGTTGATTGCTTGTATATAATGATTTGGTCCAGCAGCTCCAGATGGATCCATTGGTCTAAATCCTGTTGCAGTTTGGCCTGGCCAGTTTTTTATGGGAGCTTTGTTTGTTGCTGAAACTGGACCAAATTCAGTTTGAACTGTTGAAGGATCTGTTCCATATAGTTCTTGATTATCTTCAGCCTTAAATTCAAATGTTTGAGGTGATCTGTTTTCACGATCTTTTGATTCTTTGATTTGTTCCCAGAATTCCTTTTTTTGAGGTTCATAAGGATTTTCTTTCGATAATTCAGAAAGTGGTTTTGTAATGTGGAAATCACTGCATGTGACTACTGTACCTGTGTTGTTGTGTTCAGTTGTGTTCTTCTGAGAAATTGAAGCCCAACAAATAAAGAACACCCCAAATAAGAGAGTATACTTTTTCATAGTTATAATTTATTAATTTTAGCAAAGCAAACTTATGCGTTATTATTGTAACAAACAAATTTTCTTCCGTTTATTTATTAACAAATATTTTCACCTATACAATAGGTTGATCTATTAATAAAGGGTGCTCTAATTTTTTTTACTCAGTAAAAGTTTATTTCTATATCGTTTCTCTAATGTTATTAGATTTGGTAGATAATTTATTTGCAATAAAAGAAGTGATCCTTAATTTAAGAAACACTTCATTTTTAATAATTATTTATTTTTTTTAGAGATAAAATTATTTTGAGGTGATAAAACCATTAAAACGATTTTTCAATAATTTAGTTATGAATAGACTTATCTCCGTTTCTGTGCTGTGAATGATTGTATACATGATTTAATTTGAATTATAATTTTAACTTCAGCACCTCAAAATAAATTAAACCCTCATTTTGTATTTTTTTTAAATTATTTTCCAATAAAAATGCAAAAAAGAGTGAGAATTAGTAATGTAAACGTCTAATTTTTAAGATTAATTGTTTTTTATAAAAATACGTGTGTTTACAACTGAATAATTGAATTGAAAACGCCGTCTATCACTTGAGACATTCTTTTAATATCCAATGTTTCCATTGTGTCTGTGGCTTTATGATAATTTTCATTCCTGAAAAAACCTGTATCTGTCAACATCAAGGCACTAAATCCAAAATTCCAATAATTTAAATGGTCTGAAAAATCAATGCCTGTTAATTTTGCAGGACCAACAAATTTCTTTGTCCGTATACATTTGGTTGACTTAAATTTCCGATTGAATTTATTAGCGAATTTTCCTTTGTGAAATTTATTTACGAGTGTGATGTAATTCCCTCGACTTCCGTATATTAATTTCAGAATATTAATTGGGTAATGTTGAGATCCTTTTTCATCTTTAAAATATCCGAGCATTTCTAACGAAATCATTCCGAACACCTTTGTTTTGTTTTCGACGAGTGATTTTGCATGAATGTAACTCCCCATGTATTCTGTTCTGAAGAAAGGTGGTTCTTCCAATGTAAAAGCAACTAGATCTATTCTATATTTTAATTTTTGACCTTTTAACATTCGGGCTAATTCTAACAATCCAACGATTCCAGTTGCGTTGTCGTCTGCACCTTGTTGGTGTTCACATACATCATAATGAGCTCCAATTATTATTCGTTCAGCATTTTCAGTACCGAAAGAACAGATAACATTTTGATATTTTAGCGTCCCAATTAAGTAGATTTGATCGGAAACACTATCTGTATATTTTGCAAAAATTGATTTTATGAAATCAGCCGATTTGTCTAGTTGTGAAATATTTTCATAACTTCTCGGTGTTTCCGTTTTGGTTAGCGTTGTTAAGTATTCCTTTATTAAAGTAGTGTCAGATAAAGCATTTGAGTTGAATGATATGCAAATAATGAAGACTAAAATAAAAAATGATTTAAGGGATTTCATAAGGGTGAGTGTTAAAATTAATTGTTTTCGAGTATTTCTTTCAATTTTTTAAGTGATTCATTGCTTGATTTTCTAACAAAAAAAGGCATTAATGGTTTTATTAAATGAAAAAATCCGTTTGGATTTCCTTGGTTTTCTATTTTCATTAAAGTTGTGTTTTCATCAATTGAAGACCAAGTGTAAATTGTTGTCATTAAAAAAGGTCCTTCTTTTGATTTCATCATGATTCTTTTTTGCTCTTCGTAAAAAACAACTTCGAAGGTATAACTTAATAAGCGTCCTAAAAATTTTGATTTATAAGCAATTTTAGAATTTAATTGAATTGGCTTTGATGTTTTCCATTGAATTGAAATTAAGTTTTTATACCAATTTATTGCATTATTAGGGTCAGTAGAAAAGGAAGAAACTTCTTTAATCGGTTTATTAATAATAATTTCAGTTTGAACTTTTATCATGCTTTTTATAGTTTAATCCCCAAATTCACATCCTCCCATAAAACTATTTGACTCTTCGTGCCATTTAAAGTTACTATTTGTTTTTGAATTATCCCAATAAAAATTACCACATTTTATGTCGTAATTTCCGATTTGGTTCATTGTAGCAGTTTCAAATATTCTTCCATTAACCATGACAAATTTAATAAATTCTGTGTTACGGATGTTTTCTAAAGGGTTTTTATCTAAAATAATTAGATCTGCTAGTTTCCCTTTCTCTAAGGAACCGATTTGATCTCCCATTCCAATATAGTCTGCACCATTTTGTGTTGCACATCGAATTGCTTGTAAAGGTGTAATTCCACCCATTTGTAACATCCATAATTCCCAATGTGCTCCAATTCCTTGAATTTGTCCGTGTGAACCAAGATTTACTTTAACACCTGCATCAATTAAAAGTTTACATGACTTAGAAACTTGAATAAACCCATTCTCATATTCAGAATCGGGAATCATTGTTCTATATTTTGAGCGTGAATCAATTATTCCTCTTGGATAAAAATCTAAAAGATGTTTATTGTTCCAAACATCTGTTTTTTGATACCAATAATCTTCTCCATTAATTGCTCCGTAAGCGACAATAAGAGTAGGAGTATAGCCTGTTTTACTTGCACTCCATAATTTCACAACGTCATTTCGTAAGTCAGAAATTGGAATATTATGCTCAATTCCTGTATGCCCATCTATAATTTCACTCATGTTGTGAAAGAAAGTTGACCCTCCTTCTGGATAAACCATCATATTCAAGTTTCGAGCTGCTTTTATAACTTGTTGACGTTGTTCTCTTCTCGGTTGATTATAACTTTTCACCGAAAAAGCTCCGTAATCTTGCGTTCTTGAAACTGCAAATAATGCATCTTCATAATTATTAATAACGGCTTTGAAATCTCCTTCAGCACCATATAAAATAGTTCCAGTTGAATAGATTCTTGGTCCAACCATAATTCCTGCTTTAACCATTTCTGATTGTGAGAAAACCATTTCAGAGTTAGATGAAGGATCATGAGTTGTTGTTACTCCAAATGATAAATTTGTATAATAACTCCATTGTTTTTGAGGAGAAGGTCCAAGTCTCCATGTGTTTAAGTGGGAATGAACATCAACAATTCCAGGCATAATCGTTTTACCAGCACAATCAATTATTTTTGCGTCTGTTGGAATTTGAATTTCACTCATTTTACCAATTGCTTCAATCTTGTTTTCGTTTACTAGGATGATTCCATTTTCAATTACTTCATCACCTTTCATTGATATGATTCTTGCATTTGTTAGAGCAATTCTTCCTTTTGGAACATCAGTTGGAAGTGTTAAATTAATTTTAATTCCTATTGAATCCATCGGTGCTAATTTAGATGGAGAGCCTTCCATAAATGTAAAGTGGTCTTTGAGAGTTGATGAGAAATATTCATCACCATTTGTCCAATGGATCATTTTACTGTCTTTACTCCAATGAATATTTTGACCAGGATATTTAGCAATCTGAGTTGAAGGAACGGATCCCATTCCAGCACTTAAATCTAATGATTTACCTGTTTTAGGGAAAGCTGTAACATACACTTTAAATAAATCAATAAATGTTACCCAATTAGCATCAGGACTAATGACAACTGATGTTGCATATTTAGAAGTGAAGTGCGTTTTGATATCTTTTTCTATAATTGAAACACTTTTAAATGCTTTGTCATCTCCTTCATACGTTTGAAATAAAACACGATCGTTTCCAATGAATTGAGGGTCAGAACCTTCTTTTGAAATCAATTTAGCTGTTCCACCAATTTTATTTTCGATGATATAAATTCCAGGAGCTATACAAAAAGTGAATCCCATGTGGTCGTTTCCTTCTTCTTTTTGATAAACGATATTTTTTCCATCAGGTGAAAAATGAGGAGCTCTGTAGATTCCTTTTTCAGTCGTAATTTTTATTGGTTTTTTATCTTTCAAATTCATTTTGTAAACGGCCCCCATGTTTTGATCGTTCCAAGTTGTATAAACGATTTCATTGGACAAAGCGGAAAATGAAGGTTCAAATTCAAAATCTGTAGTTGCTGTTAATCGAGTTGGAGTTCCATTTGGCAATTCTTTCATCCATAAATATCCAACCGCATTGAAAATTAAGAATTTTTCGTCGGATGAAGTAGTTGCATTACGTATCACATTCACAGAGAAATTAGCAGGAGAAACTTCTTGTCTGAATTTGAGAGCATCCGTAATTTTGTGTTTAGATACCGCTTTAAAAGGAATTTCAACAGCAGTATTTTTTACTACATCAACATTCATTATTTTACCATTAGCCCAAATAATTATATGAGAAGCATCTACCCAACTGAAATTAGGATACACTCCAAAAATAGCCCAAGCTTCTTGCTGATCTTTGCTTAATTTATCATAAACAGGCCATTCTTCCCCCGTTTCCATATTTCTCAAATATAAAACGGTAGCTTCGTGAACTCTTCTTGTGAAAGCCAATGTTTTACCATCTTTAGAAATCTGTGGACGACAAGCTCCTCCAGGTCCGCCTGTTATTGTTTCAATATCTCCTGTGTTTCTATCCAATCGTTTGATAGCGTAAATTTGAGTATGGGGATTTTTATTGTATTGAAAATATCCTCCAGGATACGTATCTTCACTGTAGTAAACATATTTTCCATCTGCTGAAACACATGGTTCACCTGTATCTTGTTGTTCGTTTCTTTTGGTTGTCAATTGAACTCCTTCGCCACCTGAAATATGATACATCCATAATTCACCAGCACCTAACGAGCGAGTAGATGAAAAATGTTTTCGTGCAATTAAATATTGACCATCAGGTGTCCAAACAGCATTGTTTAATAAACGAAAGGATTCCTTTGTAATTTGTTGAGCATTAGTGCCATCAATGTTCATTGTCCAGATGTTATCACCTCCACCAGCATCGCTTGTAAAAGAGATTTTCTTTCCATCAGGACTAAAACGAGGTTGAACTTCATACGGGAAACCAGCTCTCAATACTTTTGCATCTCCGCCAATTGCTGGAATAATATAAATATCACCCAATAAATCAAAAACAATATTTTTTCCATCAGGACTTAAGTCTAAACTCATCCAAGTACCTTCAGTTGTTGTAAATTCAACTTCCTTGAAAGAATCTTCAGGATTAGAAACATCCCATTTTTTATCTTTTTCAGATTGAGAGAAATAATATGAAGAAAAGAATAGTGTACTAAATAATAGAGAGAATATTTTCATTTTAGCTTTTTTTTTAGATCGCTAAAATAGTGATTATTTATTGAGTTTAAATTGTAATCTAGTTTAATTCTTTTAAGATGATGTGTGAGTAAATTCATAAGTTGATAAATAAAATGAATAAAATACTTCGCGTTTTGGTAAGTATTCACTATTTTTGTATAAATGATTAATGAGTTGAATGAAAATTAGAGTAATTACGCAAGAAACTATTTGGGAATATTGTAAAGAAAACGCTAGAGCACTTTCCAGTTTTTATGTTTTTTTAGAAAAACTAGATAATTGTGATTGGAATGATTTGAATGAGGTTAAACAAGATTTTCCAAAAATGAGTCTTGTGAAAAATTGTGAGAGAAATAGGATTGTCTTTGATATTGGAGGTAATAACTATAGAATGAATTGCGATTACAATTTTTATAAGAATTGTTGTTTGTATATTGCTTTTATAGGGACTCATGCTGAATATGATAAAGTTGATGCATGTAATGTGCAATTATATTAACGTTAAAATTTCAGAGATTAAAAATTGAAATTGTAAAAAAAATATTAAGTATGAAATACTCAGAAATTGAAAATAAAAAACAATATCAAGAATTCTGTAAAAGACATCTTGAATTAGGGAATATTCTTGGTAGTGGAAAGGGAAATGAAGAAATGGAAAATGAATATTATGTTATTGACCTCATTATTGAAGATTACCACAGAAAACAAAAAAATCCATTTGATAAACTGACTCCAGTTGATTTATTGAAAGCGTTAATGGATGAAAATGGTTATTCAGGATATAAACTTGCTAAAGAATTGGAGATTTCTCAATCTGTTATTTCTGATATAATTCATTACAAAAGAGGTTTTAGTAAAGGTTTAATTCGAAAACTTGCCAATAAATTTGGAGTTGGTCAGCAGTCTTTTTTGAAAGAATATGAATTGATAGGTAAAGAGTCCAATGTTGCTTAATTATTTTGAAAAGAGATTTAATTTAAAAAAAATGCCAATTAAGACAACTTCTCAAACAATTCATACTTTTTCTTTTCATACAAATAACTCGATAAGAAAAAAGCCAAGGTGCCTATAATAATGAAAAATGGCACTAATAAATAAAGCCAATTATTATTTTGAATTTTCGATGTTAAACTTATTACAGCAAAGGAGGTTAAAACACTTACTAAAGCAGAACTTCCTTTTCGCTTTATTTTATTTTGAATGTTAACAGGATAAGCGAT
>CANJKA010000034.1 GCA_947474675.1 Flavobacteriales bacterium | reverse complement strand
ATTAATAAAATGAATTAATAAAATGAATTAATAAAATGAATTAATAAAATGAATTAATAAAATGAATTAATAAAATGAATTAATAAAATGAATTAATAAAATGAATTAATAAAATGAATTCTCCACTTATTTCCCCTTTAAAAAACTAATTCCATTAGGAGATACACCAACTGGAATAGTTTGAATTACATTAAGTGTAATAGCATCAACTACAGAAACTGTATTGTCTGTCAAATTAGTGACAAATATTTTTGTTCCATCTAAACTTGTTGTAACTCCATGTGCTCCATTTCCTACAATTACAGTAGATTCTACTAAATTGGTTGTTGTATTAATAATGTATAATTTATTAGAACCACTATTTCCTACTACATTTCCTTGGTCACATACGTATACTTTCGAATTATCTGGTGAAGGATAAACTTGTAATGGTCCTTGTGAGTCACCCGGCATTTGGATTACTGTTGAAATTCCTGTAGATATATCATATCGAATTACTTGTTTCAAATCAAAAACGGATACAAAAGCACTTCCTAAAATTGGCAAAACAGCTGTTTGAACTGAAACTCCTCCCGTAGGAACATGTGTTAAAGATCCGCTAGATATATCGACAATGATCATTTCTTTTGATATCGTACAAGCAGTGTATAATTTCCCATTCATGTAGCGCAAACCATGAGGCCCAGTTTCAGGACCAAGATCAAAACGTTGGACTTCTTTCATTTTATCCACATCAATTTTAATGATTTGACCTTTACTTTTTGCTGTAACATAAGCAAATTTTGATTCATCATCTAAAGTCACATGAGAAAGATGTTGTTCACTTCCTACATTGATGTATTCTTTTACTTTGTTTCTTCTCGTTTTTAGAACGATAACCATTTCATCAGCACCTTCTGTAGATGGAACTCCTGTAGCCCAAACTGATTCACAATTTGGAGCAACTTGTACATTGTGAGGCATGTACATTGAACCTTTGTGTTTAAGATCTACTTTTTCGATTTCTTTATAAGTAATGGCATCTATTACTGAAATTGTTCCAGCCTCTTCATTCGCAACAAAAATCTCTGCGTTTCCATTTCTTTGATACATGTTTTTTTTACAGGATGTGAATGCACCTTCTAAAAAAAGGAAACTTAATAATGAGAATAAACTATATCTGATTATTTTTTTAGACTTCATAATTTTAAGTTTTTTGAATTGTTCAATGATAAACATTCTTCTTCTGGAATTTTCTTCAAGTTAAACTTATAAGAAATTCCTGATGTAAATTGAAATTGGCTTCCTACTTGAGATCCATTTAAATATTGATAGATTGGAATTTCAGACAATGCATAAATTGTTAAGGCTTTATAACTATAACTAATCTGTGGTGCAAAAAAAACTTTTCTATTTCCTGTTGATGCAGGATATACATTGTAAGATGCGACCATATCTACCAATTTATCGGTCTTCATTTTCCCAACCCATTCTCCTTTTATTTGAGCTGTTACCCCCCATCTTTTAAAAAAAGTTTTCCCGAAAAACACACTTATACTTCCGTAATCTCCAAATTTTTGACCAAGAGAATTCCACCCTTTATGGACATATACGCTGTTAGCAAAAACACGAAAGTTCTTCTTTAGAAAGCTGTTAAAAAAGAACGAATAAAAGATGAAATCATTCGCTCCATTTGTCAATTGAACAGTTGGAGGTGCCGTTTGATAATACTCTTTACCTGTTGATGGGTCTTTATAAAATACCGTAGAATCATCATGACTTCCAAGAGGCATTTTATATCCTAATCCAACGGTAAATTCAGTTTTCTTTTTTTCTGTACAATTATAATAAGCTTGATACCTTGGAAAGATGATTAAATCGGCAATCCCAGACGATCGAATTGTATCTTTATTTTCTAAACCGATCATTGTTCTGTTTATGTAATATCCTGACTCGATCGACATGGTTAGCTTCGGAGTAATTCCGTAAGCAGCTCTGAAATACAAATAATTACTTGCTAATCTATTAAATAAAGCTGTTGTGTCGTGATCTTGAGCTAAAAAATGATTAGAATTAAGGTGCTGAAAGTTTGTTGCTATTTCCAACTGTTTTTCATTTAAAACACCTTGAGATGTTCCCCCAGCAATAGGACTAGCACTTCCTCCGGAACAACATCCTTGAGAAAGTACTAATCTTGAAAATGAACAAAGTGCTACTAAAATTAGTGTGCTTTTTGTCATAATTGAATTTATTATTCAACAATAAAGTTGATGGTTTCTATTTTTGAATCTGATGTCATTTTTAAAATGTACATACCGTTTTCTAATTTTAAATTTTCTCCAATTGTTAAATTGTATTCTCCCGCATTTTGATTCATTGAAGTTGTTGTAAACATCAATTCTCCAGTTAATGTAAATACTTCAACGTTTACATTTGAAGCTTTTCCAATTGAATAAGAATAACTTAATTCATTAATAACCGGATTCGGTGTAACTTTTAAATTGAAGTTATTCGTTTTTGAAATTTCAGAAACTCCTGCAGAAATTAAAGCATTTACTGCATTTTGAACACCAATAGTCGTAACACCGCTATTTAAATTATAAGTTACAGCGTGATTAGTTCCTCCCATTACTATAATTTTCGGCATACCAGCAGTTCCATATTGACTCATAACAAATGAAGTACTAGAAAATGAAGTTGCTAAAGGCATCGCATTCGTTGTTCCCCAAGCACTTATAGTAGAACATGAAGTGTTTCCTGTATCATCTACCAAATAAAAGACTACTTTTCCTGGGTTTGATGTTGCATAACTTTGAACGGCATTGTAAGCAGCTAAAGATGGTGCAGCACAAGATCCACAAGGCATTACAAATGCAGCTACTACTATTCTTCCTGCATCTAATTCAGCAAATAAATGATGAGATGTTCCTGCACAATCATTGATTGTGAAATCTGTTGCTGTTTGTGCAAATGTTAAACTTGCTGTTAAAATACTGATTCCTAAGATTACTGTTTTTTTCATAGTTGTTATATTTTTTGTTTGATTAAAAATTTACTTATTTAGATTTTTTCAAGATCCATTTCACATACAGAACATTGTCCTGGTTTTTCATGTATTTTTTTTCCTTCACATTCCATTGGACATTTATAACCTGTTGATTCTTTTGATGAATTTGAACATGAATTGGTTAAAAATAATCCTGTGAAAAGAGTTAATATAAATAGAGTTTTCATTTTGTTTTTATTTTAGATTATTAATTATTTCATTCCATTAGGTCTACAACATTTTGGAAGTTTTTGTTGGTTTTCTGTGTTAGCTTTTACATCATCGGCATCATAACCCAATACAGATAAAATTTCTCTTATTTTTTCTAAGCTGATTTTATCTTCTTTGTATTTTACTGTTAATAGCTTTGTTGAAACTTCTAAGCTTACAAAGCTTATTCCTTTGGTGTAATTGAGCTTTTCTTCGATACGTTCTTTGCACATATTACATTCTGCTGAAGTTTTTATAACAACTTCTTTTACCTCTTTTTTTGTGAAACTAAAAGATAATAGAGCGATTGATACGATTAATAAGAAATTTTTCATGATTGTTTATTTTTAAGTTAAAATTTATTTTGGTGTGTGTTTTAATTTATAACGAATTCCTCCGTAGACTGTTATTCCGTAAATTGGAGCCCAAACCATTGTCGCGTCAAAATAAGATCCGAATGGGTTTTGAGCATCTATAATTACACTACTTATTTTATAATTTGTTAGATTTTCTCCTCCTAGATAAAAACCCCATTTTTTGTAAATATAAGTAATTTGAGCATTTACCGTTGGGTAGATAGAAGTTTGAGTATCAAATGTTTTTGCTCCATAAGTAAAAGAAGTCATTTTCATTCTCATCTTTCCATTAAGTACTCCTGTTATATTAGCTTCCCACTTTTTATTTTGAGATTTATAACTTAAATGTGTTAACCATCGATGTTTTTGAACCATTACTTGTTGAGCAATTACGTTATTAAATGGAGCTTTCACATCCATCAATTTATAGGTTAAGCGAAAATCCAATGTTCTAGAAATTGCTAAGTTTAATTCTGTCTGTAAAGTGTTTGAATATGATTCTCCTTTTAGATTGTTAAAGTAAATAGCTTGACTAGAAACATCCCTGTCGACAATCATTTGATTCACAAATTGAGTTCTGTAAAAATCAATGTTTAATGTGTTTTTACTTTTTTTAATTTTGAACTCATAGGTAATAGATGCTCCATAGTTCCATGATATTTCTGGCGTTATTTTCGAATCAATGATCCATTTTCGAGACGAAGCTAAGAGAGAAATGTTGTCAATTAAAACGTTTGCTGTTCTAAATCCTCTTCCTCCTGTGAATCTAAAATCTATATTTTCGGTTACTTTATATTTCCCGTAGAATCTTGGTGAAAATTGAATTCCATAGATGTTATGATAATCAACTCTACCTCCAAGAACAGACGTTAATCTATTTTGAGTCATTGTATATTCTGCATAATATCCAGATATAATTTCAATACGAGAAATATTCAATGGAATGTAAGCAGAAGTAACAGTTGAATCTAATTTTTGACTAATATCTGAGTATACAAAACTAAAACCTGTTTTTAGGATATGATTTGGATTTACAATTTGATCTTCGAAAATGGTATTGATATATCCTCTTTTTTCAACACCTGTAAATGAACGGATTCCAAATAAAGCATCTGTTTCTTGGTATTTAAAATTATAAATCACACCAAAGGATCTACTTGTTCTGTCTTTGAACAGGAATCCAGTTTTTGCAAATGCATCTATGTGTTTCGAATCAATATTTACTCCATACAGGGAAGATGGAGTAGATGGAGAATAACCAATTTGACCACCAATTTTCCCTTGATAATAAGTATTTATTCCAAAATGAGCCACCATTCTTTCTCCTTGATATTTCCAACGATTAAGAACTGATACGTTTTTACTTAAATTGATATCTCTAAATCCATCTTTGTTTTGGTCGACTTCTGAACCGAAAGTTGCACCGTGAACGAAATAAGCACCAGATAGTTTTTTATTTATGATATAACTACCATCTGCGTTCACTTCAGTTCTTCCAAAATTGTTTGCGTACATATTGAAATAGAATTTCTCCATTTTATCAGGTTTCTTGAATTCTAAATTGATTAAACCAGCCATTGATTCATACCCATTTACAACACTTCCTGTCCCTTTTGTGATCTGTATTGATTCTATCCATGTCCCAGGAATTGAGCTCAATCCAAATGAACTTTCAAGACCTCTTAAATACGGAATATTTTCAAATTGAATCTGTGTGTAAACACCATCGATTCCCATCATTTGAATTTTTTTCGCTCCAGAAACTGCATCTGTAATTGTTACATCTACTGAAGTATTTGTTTGGAATGATTCAGACAAATTACAACAGGCAGCCTTTCTAATTTCACCGTCTCCGATTGTTTCAATATTTAAGGTCTTCATTTTAAGAATCCCATATTCTTTTTTCTTTGCTGTTACGACGATTTCCTCAATAATTTGTTCAGAATACAGTGTGATGTCGACACTTATATTTTCAAATTTATCTGTTACAATTAGTGTGTCATTATAATAACTTATAAAAGAATAAACAAGTGTGTCTGGATATTTTTTATCAAGATCAATTGAATAACTTCCGTCAGTTGATGATGAAACAATTTTATTCGTGTTCAAAGATTTTATTTGAGCCCAAGGCAATATTTTCTTACTACCATTATCAAATCCAAAGACGACTCCTTTTATTTGAGAGAAGCTATAATTGATTGAGAATAATAAAATTGTTATGAATGATAATGTTTTCATTCTTCTACTTTTTTAATTCGAGATTTAATGAAAAAATGTATGATAATCAATTAAAATAAGTCTTTTACTAGTTAATTTTTAGTAAAAATATGACATAGAAATGACATCCATTTTATCAATGTTAATTGAAAAAAGTTGAAAAATTTAAATTAAGAAAGTACAGTTTTTTATAGAAATACTTGGATAAGTACTATTAATATTGGGAGGAGGGTGATAAACTATTGGTTCTTCAATTTCTAGAATTGAAAGATAAAGTGATTTTTCGACAGGTTGAACAATCGAAGGTAAAATAAATGTTGGTTGTATTTGAGCTTTTGCAAACGTGTTTATTTTTTCAGATCCAGTTTTTTTTAGAACTAGATTTACATTTTCACAACATCCTTTTTTCATTTTCTTTTTTCCACAACATGATTTTGTAGAAGTTTTATAAAATGAAATAGATCTAATTTTTTTATTACATATATGCACGTTTGCTGATATCCCAATTGAAAAAAGGAAATAAAACAGGACGTAGCTAAATGTAAACAATTTTGTCATGCTGTAAATGTATAAATAAATTCACAATCATTTCTATGATTTAGGTCATAATTCAATTTTAAAATAGGGGATTATTGAAATCCTATGTTGAAATTTCTTAAGTTTTAAAAATAAAAGGGGGATGATTTTTTAATAATCATCCCCCTTTTAAATAACTTACCTAACCTACTATACTATTACATTATACTAATGCATGGTGCAAAGTTAGGGAGAGATATAGTGTTTTTCAAACTATATTTTGCGAAATGTATATGTGTTAAAAAAATCAATATAACTGTCTGTTATTGCAAATGAATTTATATTTTGGTCCAACTATACACAGATTTTTAATCAGTTCGATGAAAAAAAATAAGTAGATTGTACTATAATATCTGTTCACTTGGTATTACACGCCTAAACTTTCTTTTAAAGGACCGTAAGCTGTTCGACTAATTGGAATTCTTTTTCCAGATTTTAAAATGGCCACATAAGAGTTTTTTTCAAATACTTCAATTTTTGTCAATTCATTTATGTTGATGATGTAAGAACGATGCACTCTAATAAATTGATTTGTGGGCAACACTTTCTCAAAATAATTCATTGTTTTTTTCTTTAAATTGTATCCATCTTTTTGAAAAATTTTCACATAATCATCATACGCTTCAAAATAATGAATATCAACTGTTGGGATTATTTTAATTTCAGATCCATCTTTTATAACTACTCTTAAATGTTCATCTGGTTGTTTTTTTTCGATTTCAGTCAAAAGGGAAAGTGCCTCTGCTGGTATGTTAGCAATTGATTTATCAGTATTTTTCCATTTTTCAATCGCTGTAATAAATCGATCCTTTGTAAATGGTTTTAATAAATAATCCAAAGCACTTGTTTCAAAGGCTTTTAATGCATATTCGTCAAATGCTGTGGTGAAAATAACAGATGGAGTTTCTGAAATTAATTCAAGCATTTCAAATCCATTAATTTTAGGCATTTGAATGTCAAGAAAAATTAAATCAGGTTGGTGTTCTGCGATTTTTTTTACGCCTTCAAATCCGTCAGAACATTCAGCAACTAAAGTTAATTCGGGAAATCCTTTTAAATATTCTTTGACAATTGCTCTTGCTAAAGGTTCGTCGTCTATGATGATTACTTTACTCATTTTTGAGGAATTATTAATGTTGTTGTAAAATGGTTGTCTTTTTTATCAACTTTAAGTAAATCTTTTCTTCCATATAGCAAATACATTTTCTTTTGAATGGAAGAAAGTCCAAATCCAATTCCTTTGGAAGCATTTACTGTTTCTTCTTCATAAGGGTTTGAAATGGAGATAATTAATTGATTGTTTTCGCAATGTGTATTAATTGAGATGATCAATTCCCCAACTTGACCATATAAGCCATATTTTATTGAGTTTTCAACTATTGGTTGCAGTATAAATGTCGGAATCTCAGAGTTAATACAAGTTTCATCTATTTGTAAATCAATTTGTAATCGATGACCAAAACGAACCTTCTCAATTTCGAGGTATAAATTCAAATAGGTTATTTCTTCAGAAAGTTTAACTAATTGTTCATGGTTTTTACTCAAAGTTCCCCGAAGAAAATCGGACAACAAATGAACCATTCTTCTGGCTTCTTCAGGTTCAACAACTGTTAATGCACTGATAGAATTCAAACTGTTAAACAAAAAATGAGGTTGAAGTTGCTGTTGAATATTGATTAATTCAGCTTTGTTTAATTGTCGTTCAATGTCAAGTAAGTATTCAGTGTTCTTGGCTTGAAATGAGTTGTTTTTTGAAATCCAAAGTCTAAAGAGTAAAATAGTAAATAGCAAAAAAACCATACTTCCTCTAATAATAAATTCAGATTGATTGGCATGTTTTATCCATTCTGAACTTGGTAATAACCATGATCCAACATGTTGATATATCAATATAAAGGATATAGTAAAAGCAGTAATGACACCGGCATTAATCAGTGTCATTACTTGTTTTGAATGGAAATAGTTTTGCATTTGTTTCATAACAAATGAAATGACTAATAAAAGTCCGTTTGTTATCAATGAATCAGTAACAGCATATTGAAATGAATAATTTAAATGATGAAGAACAATAGTAAAAATAAGAGCATTCGCAGACCACCAAACAATCAGCTGAACATTTTCATTCTTTTTTAAATCTTCTAATTTCATTATTTATTTTTCAATTGAATTTTAATAAGTCCTCCTGAGTGATTTTGAATAACGTGAATCGACGTTGTATATTTTAAATAATCATCCTGAGTGATTTTTAATAAAGGCAAAGCCTTATTAAAAATTGTACCGAAGGGGGTTATTTAAAACTTTTTATCTCTACACCTCCAAAGACACAATTGCCTTTTAAAACCAGTGTTTTAGTCTCTATTTCCGAATTTTGCAGCATTTGTCGTTTATCTTCCATTCCTCCGAATACGGTTATCAACTCTGATTTTATTTGCCAATGAGCAGGAACAATAAGAGCAACACCACCAAATACATTGTCTAGATTTAACACTGCCTGATTTTCAAATTCAGATTGCAGTAGATTAATTTCTGTCCCTCCAAATACATTCGTAATATTACCACCTTTAAAATTTTTACTTATGACATTCCTATTTACGCCACCAAAAACGGCCGTTGTTTCAATGAAGTCATCATCTGCTATTGCATCTAGATCCTGATAATTTTGAGAAGAATATTTTTTTATTTTCTCCCATTTTTTAGGTTTACACTGGTTTTTAGGTTTGAATATGAGTCTTAAACCAAAAAATATAATTACGACTGGCCAGATTAATTTAGTATTGATTAAGTCAGGGTAAAATTCATTCAAAAGAAGAAATTTTCCTATTAGTACAAGTGCCCATCCTACAAAAGTTTTAAATTTATGTTTTACTAAAATAACAAGCCCTAAAGCAATTAAAAATGTGGGTGTCGTGAAAATCCAATGAGGAATTTGAATTCCTGATTCATGTAATAAGTAGATTACACCAAAAGTAACGACTAAAATTCCAGCAACTATTTTTCCTCTTCTTTGACTTTTTTGCCAGCTTAAATAGCTGTGTTCGTCTTCTGGGGATAAATTATTTGTGTTCATATAATTTATATTTATTCATATGTATTTTAATTTGTCATATGGTATCGCCATTTAAAATTCATCGGTGTTAGCGACGTTTTTCGCTCTTGGCTTATTTCAAATGTAAATAAATTCAATTTACCTTCTTGTTAATAGTAGGTAAACTGTATCTATTTTTCGGTGAATTGTGATTTTAAATATTTGATACGATAGAATTAACAAAATGTTTTAACATTTACCTCTATGATGAACGCATGGATGACAGCTTTTAGGAGACAATATCCATTTTAATCCTACTAATATAATAACAATTGGCCAAACGAACTTCATGTGAAATAAATTAGGATGAATTGCATTTGTTAATAATATTGCTCCGACTGCAACAACCACTAATCCAAAACCTCTCATCGATTTTTTATGGTTAGTTTGACATTTTTGTTTTTTACTTTCTTCTACGGGTGTTAATTTTTCAGTTTCCATGTTTATATGTTTTAATGTTGAATCAAAGGTATGTAAGGTATAGCTCTTGTGGAATTCAGAATAGGTGAGATGTATCTATTTTTCGGCGGGATGTATTAAATATTAGTTATTTGATGAGTTCATTCATTTTTTCAATAAATAATTGTTCTTCTTTTAAAGGAGCTTCTAAATGATCACCTTCATAAATCCAGAATGATTTTGGTTCATTTCCATTTTTAAAAACAGTTTCAGCATGAGAGAATGGAATTGAACTGTCTGTTCTTGAGTGAATTATTAATAGTTTAACTGTGTTAGGATCTAAAAGTTGAACATCTTCTTTTGACGAATATGGAGAAGTAACATATGTTTTTACTATTTCTTTTTGTGCATCAGGAGTACCTTCTAATGCAATATCTGTAAAAGAACTCATTCCTCCGTCAAGTATTAATGCTTTGATTTTTCCGCTGTTTTTTTTCGCTAAATGAGCAGCGATTTGTGAGCCTAAAGATGCACCATAAAGAATAATTGGCTTTGTTGAAATACTGTCTTGTCTTATAAAATAGTCAACTATAATTTGAGCGTCATTTGCTACATTGATATGACTTGGTTTTCCAGAAGACTTTCCATATCCTCTAAAATCTACCATAATTACATTAAAGTTGTTTTTCACTAAAGGTCTTATAAATTGAATATAATTTGAAACATTCCCACCAGCACCGTGAAAGTAAAAAACGGTTGCTTTCGCTTTTTCTTTTGGGTAAATGAACAAACAATTTAAACTATCACTTTCTATTTTAATAAAATGCGATTCATATTTTAAAGAATCAATGGATTTCCATTCTTTGCTAGGGTAATAAAATCGGTCATCAAATTGACTGAAAGAATGATTTGAATAGAAGATAATTGAAATAAATAGTAGACTTTTGATTTGAATTTTTTTCATTGTGTGAGTTTTTTAAATTAGACTCACAAATCTATATGAATAAAATGGGGTAGCACTGTTAATGGGATGTTCAGCAAGTTTTTGTGATAGAATGCATGTTGAAAGTATTATTGGGAATAGCAATTTTGAAGTGAATTAAGAGTTAATTCAGTTGTTCTTTAAATTCTTTAATATAATTTCTTGAAACAGGAATTTCTATTTCTTGGATGTGAACTTTGCAGCCTTGTGTATTTCCGGTAATTTTGGAAACATTATTTAAATTAATTAGAAAAGCACGATGACATTTTTTAATAGTTGTAATTGAAGAGAGTGAATTTTCTAAATTTTTCAAGGTATTTCTTAAAATTTGCTGTTCAATTTTACTGTCTTTTAGAAACGTAACATGGACATAATTGCCTATTGATTCAATATATAGTAAATTGGATAGATTTATTTTAATTGATTCTTTTCCATTTTCAGAAGTAATAATGATTTGTTGATCTTCTGTTTGCGTTTTTTTCTCATTTTCTAAAGCATTTGTCAATTCTGAAGCGAGTTGCTTGTTGATTTTTACTTGATGGATGTTCTGAAAGATAGAGATTGATACAGCAACGGGAAATATGCCAATTATCAAGGTTATTATTTGAATAGTTATTATTTCTACGAATGCAATTGATTGATGAGGGGAAATGAATTTAATGTAGAGTAAATTACCTAATCCTATCGTGAAGAAAATCCATAAAATGTAGATACTATTTTTTTTGATTGTCCAATTTGTTGCATCGAATTGTTTTGGTAAAATTTGGGGGATTATTAATTGATTTAGTGATGCGACTATAAAAGTGACCAAACCAAAACCTAATAATTTCATGCTTTTGTAATCCGTCTGGTAATTATTTAGTCCAAATGGTTGAAATATAAGAATGAAAAAGCCAATTAAGAAACTAATCAAGATTATGTTTCCCCATTTGTTGGAAGGTTTTTTGTATGGTTGGTTTAGATATTTTTTTAATTTCATTTTTGTGTGGTATTATAGTGTAAATTTATAAAAACAATTATCATTGTTAGCTTTTTAAAACGATTTGTCAGTCTTTTTTATCTAGTTTATATCTTGTGTATTGTAGTTGTAATTAATTTTGCATTAATAGTTTGTTAAATTTATTGTAGTTAGAAATTTTTTTATAGTTTTGTATCACTGTTTAGTTTTATTTGAAAAGAACCTAATAACCTAAGGCGCCAAAATTATTTTTTCAATTCAATTTTAAATGACAGGATTAAATAAATTATTTAACGTAAAAAATTTGTAAATGAAAAAGTTATTATTAAGGGGAGGGGTGTTTTCAATCCTTCTAGCAGCTTCAGTATTGGGTTGTAAAAAAGAAAAACCACAAGTAGCAGTAAATGCAGTAAATGAGATTAAAGAGGAGAAAATAACACAACCAGTTAAATCTGAAAATGGTGTTTTGATTTTTGAAAATTATGCTCATTTAAATCAAGAAATTGATAAGTTGAGTAAATTAAATTCAAACGAAAGAATTGCACTAGAGAATAAATTGGGTTTTCAATCGTTAGCAACCATAGAATCAAAAATTACTGAAAGTGAAATTGCTCATCAAGAAGAATTTTTTAAAGGTGTTGATCCAAATTTAAGTGTATCTGAATACGAAAGCATGAATCTATTTTATGAAAATACTTCTATTTTTAAAGAAAACTTAGAAGCAGGAATTATCGAAAAACATGTTGATAAAAAGGGAGATATTTCTTTTTGTTTATCAATGAAAAATGCTCCTTATATTTTTGTTTTAGGTGCTGATTCAAAAGTGATTGTAGGTGATGAATTATTAGTTTTAAATAATTTAGAAACAAAAATATATAGTGTTAAAACTGGTGAATTGTTAAGAACATCTTCAGTTTCATTTGGCACTGAAAAGTTAAATGGTGAATTTGATATCGATAAAGGAACATATAATACTTCGACTAATAGTAGATGGTTAACTGATCCAGCAAAAAATAGTAATTATAGATACTATGCCAATGTAATTTTCACTTCAAATTTCACAATTGAAATTTTAAACCAAACTTTTTATTGGACAGCTAGAGCAGAACAAAAGAAATTTGGTAATTGGAATACTAGAAATGATTATAACCCAATTTATGGAATTTCTGCTAACTGGTCTTACGATTATTGGATTATTTATCCAGGTGCTGGTTTTGGTGTTAAAAGAGAGGGGGCTCAATATCCTTTAGCTAATTCAGCAGGAAACCCAACTTCTTCTTATAATTTGTCTAGTTTAAATTCAAATTATACTATTCGAAATATGTATCCAAATGGATTTTATTCAATCAACACAACTACTGCAGGGTATAAGTTTTTTGACAATGTAAGACTTTATAATTATTCATTTACTTTTAAATTTTCTGGAGGTTCAAGTGGGTATAATTATAATGCTATTTAATTTTTATTTGCTAGTTGAAGTTTACTTCAACTAGCTTTTTTATTTTTGTATATGAAGTTTGTCTATTTTTTTCTTTTAGTTTTTCTGTTTTGTTCTTGTACTAAAGAGTTAGACGTTACAATCCCTTCAATGCCTAAGAAAATTGTAGTAAACTCGTTGTTTTGCCCAGATTCAATCCTTAAAATTCATGTTAGTTTATCGGAAGGTATTGAGAGTGATATCCAAATTGTAGAAAATGCACAGATTCGATTATATGAAAATGATATTTTCATTCAAAATATTTCTTATTTATCTAAAGGATGGTATAGTTCTAATTATTATCCAAAGGCTGGGATGAAATATAAAATTGATGTTAATATTGAAGGTTATGATATTGTTACAGCTGAATCATTGATTCCAGAAAACCCTTTAATTTCAGCTTTTACTTGTCAACTTCTTGAGGGATTTGACCTCGATTGGGGTTCGCATAATTCGAATGTCAAATTGATATTTAAAGATTTTGAAAATTATTCTAACTTTTATGAATTAAGTTTTTTCAGTTTTCTTGATAATGTTAATTCTGCGGGCTTAGCAGATTCACCAGTGATGAATCACATGTCTGATTTAAGTATATTAGCTGATAGTGAATTGGAATTTAAACCCAACCAGTTTTTTTTTAGTGATAATTTGTTTAATGGATTAGAAAAAACTGTATTCTTGAATTATTTAGGAGGAACATACATTGATCCTGTGAATAATGTAATCAAAAATTCTATTTTTTATGCCTTGTTTAAAACTGTTAGTCCGGAATATTACAATTTCAGAAAAAGTTGGACGAAACATGTCTATAATCAAGATACAGATATCCATAACGATGATCCAATTGTTCTTTTATTCAAAGGTGATCCAATTGAAATGTACACCAATGTAAATGGTGGTTATGGAATATTTGCAGGTTATAATCAACAGTACAAAGAAGTAGTTTATATTCCTTAATTATTTGTGAAATTATTTTTTATACCATATATGTGTTTAGTTATTCAACTTTCTTCTTGTATAAAGGAACTTGATGTTACTATCCCTTCAATCCCTCAAAAAGTTGTAATAAACTCTTTGTTTTGTCCAGATTCAATCCTTAAAATTCATGTGAGTTTATCAGAAGGTGTTGAGAATGAAATTCAAATAGTAGAAAATGCACAGATTCGATTATATGAAAATGATATCTTCCTTCAAAATGTTTCTTATTTATCTAAAGGATGGTATAGTTCCAACTATCATCCAAAAGCTGGAATGAAATATAAAATTGAAATAAATGTGGAAGGTTTCGATATGGTTACTGCTGAATCATCAATACCAGAAAATGCGTCAATTTTATCATTTACGTGTGATTTAATCGAAAATTTAAATCAAAATTCTCCAGCGAATTCTTTAACTAAGCTTGTTTTTGATGATGTAGGTTTGGATAAAAATTATTATGAATTTTCTACTTTTGTCTTGATACCTGGCGATAATATTGTTGAATTTATGGAGATTGGGTCAGCGATACAAACGGATCTTTCATTAAAGTTGGATAGTGATCTCGAATTTAATCCTAAAACATTTTATTTTAGCGATGAATTATTTCATAATAGTGAAAAAACTTTGTTATTAAATGGTTTAGGTTGGACAAACATAAATCCAGTGAATAATGAAATCGAAAATGGAATTTTTAGCGCTTTATTTAAAATATTAAGTTCAGAATATTACAATTTCAGAAAAAGTTGGACAAAACATGTTTATAATCAAAATACGGATATTCATAACGATAACCCTATTGTACTTTTATTTAAAGGTGATCCGATAGAAATGTACACCAATGTAAATGGTGGTTATGGAATATTTGCAGGTTATAATCAACAATCAAAAGAAGTAACTTATATCCCTTAATGTATGAGATTTTTAATAGTTTTAATTTTTAGTGTTTTTTCTCAAGAAGTTTTTTCTCAAGAAGTTTTTATTGCTGGTTTTTTAAAAGATTCAATCACAAAAGAGGTTATTATTGGGGGAACAGTATTTTCCTCATCGTATAATAAGAGTGTTCAATCAAATGCATTTGGTTATTTTACCATTGCATTACCTAAAATTGATACTATTGTTCAACTTATTTTTTATGCTTCTAATTATAATCAAAGTGTTCTAAGTGTACATTTAAAATCAGATACTTCGATTTTAATATTCTTAAGTTCTAAAAAATCAACTGAATTGGAAGAGGTTGTTGTAACTGCAACTAAAAAATCGCAAATTGGTGTAATAGATTTATCAATAAAACAACTAAAACGAATTCCAACGATTGGTGGTGAACCAGATATTATTAAAGCATTCCAATTAATGCCTGGTGTTTCAGGTGGAAAAGAAGGAACAAGCGGGTTGTATGTACGTGGTGGAAGTCCTGATCAAAATTTATTTTTATTAGATGATATTCCTCTTTATTATGTCAGTCATATTGGAGGTTTTGTTTCAACGTTTGATCCAAATGCAATCAATAGTGTTAAATTGTATAAAGGAAGCTTTCCTGCTAGATATAGTGGACGACTTTCCTCTGTAATAGATATTCGAATGAAGGATGGAAGCGCAAGAAAAAAAACTGGAGAAGTATTCGTAGGACTTTTATCATCTAAATTTCAAATCAATGGTCCAATTGGAAAAGATAGTTCTTGGACCTATTTACTTTCAGCACGCCGTTTTAATATGGATGTGTTCACACGATTAATTTCTAGGCAAGCAACAAATGGAGAGTCAGCCATTGGTTATACTTTTTTTGATTTAAACGGAAAATTAGTCAAGCGTTTTAAAGATAATTCAAAATTGTCCTTTACGATGTATGATGGAAGAGATAAGATTTTTGTAAATGCGTCTCGAAAAATGGATGAAATGAATTCAAATGCTTATAAGTATAAAAGTAAAATTACATGGGGTAACATTATGGGGGTTGCAAGTTACTCAAAGCCAATTAATAAAAAGTGGTTTAGCAATATCTCTTTAGCTACTACTAATTTTAAATACATAACAGATGTTGAGTCAAAGTATTCTGATAAAGGTTCAAATGATTTAACTCATGAGTCGAGATTGACATTTACCTCTGGAGTTAGAGATATTATTTTAAAATCTCAATTTGATTACAAAAACGGAAAAAACGTAAATCTTAAAATTGGATCAAATAGTGTTTTCCATTCATTTGTTCCTGGTCGTATTGAAAGTGTTGGAATAAGTCTAAGTGATACGGTGATAAACTCAACGAATATAAATGCTTTTGAAAATAATGTATTTGTAGAAAATGAAATGGTAGTTAGAACAAGAATAAAAATGAATAGTGGAGTAAATCTAGCGTCATTTTCTTTAAAAGACACTACTTTCTATTCTATTCAACCGAGATTTTTTATTGATTTTTCATTGTCAGAGAAAATTAATTTACAAGGAGGTTATTCGCGAATGGTCCAAAATATGCATTATTTAAGTAATTCTGGAGCAGGATTACCTTCTGATTTATGGATACCAGTCACAAAACAACTTTTACCCGAAGTTTCCAATCAATACAATATTGGAGCTGTATTTACTATTTCTAAATTTAAAAAGAAAACCCCAATAACAGTAACAGTAGAAGGGTTTTATAAAGATTTAACAAATTTGATTGAATATAAAGAGGGTTCAACCGTTTTTTCACCTGTAGCTATAGAAAATAAAATTGAAATAAACGGTAAAGGAAAAGTTTATGGAGCTGAGTTATTAATACAAAAATCTGTTGGAAAAACGACAGGTTGGATCGCATATACTTTATCAAAAAACACACGAACATTTGAAAATTTAAATGCAGGTAAATCTTTTCCTTTTAAATATGATAAAACACATGATGTTTCTTTAGTGGTAATGCATACAATAAACGAGAGAATACAGATCACTGGAACGTGGGTTTATTCAACTGGTAATGCAATTACGTTGGCTCAAGGAAAATATACTCAAATAGATTTGGGACAGTATTATAATTTTGGAGACCAGAGTGTTGATTACGTGCAAAATGAAGCGAATCTCTATAATGGAAAAAACGGTTTTAGAATGCCATCTTATCACAAATTGGATTTAGGTATAAGCTTTACCAAAAACATGAAAAAAGGTGTTAGAACATGGAGCTTTGGTCTTTACAATGTCTACAATCATCAAAATCCATTTCTTTTGTTTTATCAAAAAAATAAACAGAAAATTATTACGTTGCACCAAATTACTCTGTTTCCAATTATACCTTCGTTTAACTATAGTTATGTTTTTTGAATTGTGTTTAAAATAATTAGCATTTTAAAGATATTACAGTTAAAAAAGTTATTTAGCTTTGTATTACTTTTTAGTTTAATTTGAAAAAGTATCAATATCCGATGTAACAAAATTATTTTTATTTTAAAACACCCTTATATAAATCTTATATCTTACAATGAAAAAATCAATATTCGCTCTAATGCTTTTAAGCTCATCCATGGCTAATTGCCAATTTGGAGTAAATTACTATCAATCTTTAAATTCATCTATGGCTGGCTTTAATTATGAAATTAAAAACCGATTCAAAATGGAAATGAGATTGGGTAGTGCAAGTAATGGTGGATGGGGTGATCGTTTTGCTTTTCAATCAAATCTACTTTTTGATATTATTAACAAAGACGATTATGAATTTTATTTAGGTGTTGGAGCACAAACAGATTTAGGTAATGATGCTTTTTTTATAGCTCCTTTAGGATTTAATTTTTACCCATTGGAATCTAAAAAGTTTGGTTTTCATATTGAATTAACACCGATTATTAGCGACTATGATGAAGGGCTTAGAGCTAGTGCTGGAATTCGTTACCGTTTTGTGAAATAATTGAGTTTTAGATTCATCCTCGAATACAACACAAAAAAGCTGACATCGCTGCCAGCTTTTTTAAATTTATTTCAAGTCTTTACATCTTAAAGTCTTGAATCTTTCAGTCTATTACAATGTTCCTCTTTTCTCTTGCTCTCTTTCAATTGATTCAAACAAAGCTTTAAAGTTACCCGCTCCAAAACCTCTAGCACCCATTCTCTGAATAATTTCGAAGAATAAAGTTGGACGATCTTCTACAGGTTTCGTGAATATTTGTAATAAATAACCTTCTTCATCAGCGTCGATCATAATTGCTAATTTTTGCAATTCTTTGATATCTTCTTTCATCATATCCATGTGAGTACCTAATCTTACCGGGATTTGATCATAATAATCTTGTGGTGGAGCTGATAAGAATTCAATTCCACGTGCTTTCATTTCTGTTACCGTCTTAATGATGTCATCAGTAGCAATTGCAACATGTTGAACACCTGGGCCATTGTAGAAATCTAAATATTCTTCAATTTGAGAACGTTTTTTTCCTTTTGCTGGTTCGTTAATTGGGAATTTAATTCGACCATTTCCATTACTCATTACTTTACTCATCAAAGACGAATATTCAGTCGTAATTTGTTTGTCATCAAAAGATAAAAAGTTAACGAATCCCATAACGTCTTCATACCATTTTACCCATGTATTCATTTCATTCCATCCAACATTACCAACCATATGATCAATGTATTTCAAACCGATAGAAGCTGGATTGTAATCAGATTCCCATTTTTTGAATCCTGGTAAAAATTCTCCTTTATAGTTTTTTCGTTCTACAAACATATGAACTGTTTCACCATAGGTATAGATTCCAGCTCTTACAACTTCACCGAATTCATCTGTTTCGACAGTTGGTTCCATATATGAACGAGCACCTCTTTTTGTTGTTTCTTCATACGATTTACGTGCATCTTCCACCCAAAGAGCGACAACTTTTACTCCGTCTCCATGTTTTTTTACATGCTCACCTATTGGAGAATCTTCTACCAAAGCAGTTGTTAAAACCAATCTGATTTTATCTTGTTTCAATACATAAGAAACTCTATCTCTTACTCCAGTTTCTAATCCTGCATATGCATGTGATTGAAAACCGAAAGCTGTTTTGTAAAAATGAGCTGCTTGTTTTGCATTTCCAACATAAAACTCAACATAATCTGTTCCCATTAACGGAAGGAAATCTTGAGCTCCTTCAAATATTTTTTCTAATCCGTATTCTACACTTTTTACTTCTTTTGCCATAATCTTTTTTTTTTAATATATAAAGCATTGCATGCAATGCTTTTCTGAACAGACGCGATGAATCGCATCTCTACTTCGCAATGAATCGCGAATTACAACCAACTATACACGTATGATTCATCCTGCATATCCAATGCGGCTTGTGTTAATTTCAATGGTTTAAATGTGTCAACCATAACGGCTAATTCACCTGTTTCTTTTTGACCGATACTTCTTTCCATTGCTCCTGGATGTGGGCCATGCGGAATTCCTCCTGGATGTAATGACATATATCCTTTTTCGACATGATTTCTACTCATGAAATCACCGTCTACATAATACAGAACTTCATCAGAATCGATATTACTGTGGTTATAAGGTGCAGGAATTGATTTTGGATGATAATCATACAAACGGGGACAGAAAGAACAAACGACAAAATTATGTGCTTCGAATGTCTGATGGACTGGTGGTGGTTGATGAACTCTTCCTGTAATCGGTTCAAAATCATGAATGCTAAACGCATACGGGAAGTTATAGCCGTCCCAACCAACAACATCAAAAGGGTGAGATGCATAAACAACATCATGAAGAACATTCTCTTTTTTAATTTTAATCAAGAAATCACCATTCTCATCGTGGGTTTCCAGTTCATGAGGAGCGCGAAGATCACGTTCACAGAATGGAGAATGTTCTAATAATTGACCGAAATTATTTCTGTAATGTTTCGGAGTAACAATTGGACTAAAAGATTCAACAATAAAAAGGCGATTTTCTTCAGTGTCAAATTGTATTTGGTAAATGATTCCACGAGGAATAATTAAATAATCACCATAAGAAAAATCAATATTCCCAACAAGTGTTCTTAATTTTCCAGAACCTTTATGAATGAAAATCATCTCATCAGCATCAGCGTTCTTGTAAAAATATTCCGTCAAAGATTTTTTAGGTGCCGCAACTGCAATATTTAAATCATTATTAAACATTACTATTACTCGACTTTCTAAAAAATCATCTGTTGGTTGAACATCAAAACCACGTAACATTCTAGAAGAAATGTTTTTCCCTACTGCAGCAATTGGTGTAACATCTTTTGGTTCTGAAACAGATTTTATCTGAGTAGGTCTTTGGTTGTGATAAAGCAAAGATGCAAAACCATGAAAGCCTTCTGTTCCAAATAATTGTTCGTAGTATAACCCACCATCTTTTTTTTCAAAAACTGTGTGTCTTTTATGAGGGATTGTCCCTAATTTATGATAAAAAGGCATATTTAATATTAAAATTTTACAAGTTTATATTTGAAGAGTTTGATTGTTTTTCCAACTTCTTCTATGTGTTAAGTTAGAAAAAAAAATCACTCAGGATTCCTTTTTATCATATATTTTAATAAAATTGTCAATTCAACCCACATGTTTTAAACTTATTTTATAGCAAATATATGGAAAAAGTCTCAATTTTTAAAATCATGATAACATCTGATGTTTAATATGTTTTTTTTTGAAATTCTGGATAATAAATTACCACAAAAGATTAACTTTACATTTTTAAACTATAAAGTTGTAAAATGAAAAAAGTTCTTGTCATTGGAGCAGGTGGACAAATAGGTTCAGAATTAGTTATAGCCTTAAGAAATCTTTTTGGCAGAGATGCAGTTATTGCTGCTGATGTAAAGGAAGATTGTCCTGATGTTATATCTGATGGGATGTATGTTCAAATGGACATTTTAGATAATGAAAATGTTCGAAAATATATAATTGAAGAATCTGTAACTGAAGTTTATTTATTAGCTGCTTTATTATCAGCAACAGCTGAAAAACATCCTGATTTTGCGTGGAAATTAAACATGGAAGGTTTGTTTACGATTTTAGATTTAGCAAAAGAAGGATATTTAAAAAAGATTTTCTGGCCAAGTTCGATTGCCGTTTTTGGTCCAACAACGCCTAGAGAAAATACTCCTCAATATACTGTGATGGAACCTTCGACTGTTTATGGTATTTCAAAACAAGCAGGTGAAAGATGGTGTGAATATTATTTTAATAAATTCAATGTTGACGTTAGAAGTATTCGTTATCCCGGATTAATTTCTTATACTAGTTTACCAGGAGGAGGTACTACAGATTATGCTGTTGATATATTTTATCAAGCAAAGAAAAGAAATAAATTTGATTGTTTTTTGTCAGAAAACACACAGCTTCCAATGATGTACATGGAAGATGCAATTCGAGCAACGATTGAATTAATGGAATCACCTATTGAAAACATTAAAATTCGTTCAGCATATAATTTGTCGGGTTGTAGTTTTACACCAGAACAAATATCCAATAAAATCAAAGAACATTTACCTGACTTTTCAATTACATATTCACCTGATTTTAGGCAAGCTATCGCTGATTCTTGGCCTATGTCTATCGATGATTCTAGAGCTAGAGAAGATTGGGGGTGGCAAGAGAGGTTTACTATTGAAAAAACAGTTGAGATTATGTTAGAAAATGTAAATCCTGAATTAGTTTAATCTTCGAATTATTTTAAATAACACAAAATAATAATTCATAGGTAGAGTTTATTAAATTGTTCAAAGAAAATATTAATTGAGTGAATCTTATTTCGTTTTTTGTTTGTACATTGTCGATTAATAAAGTTGGTTTAGTAAAATTAAGATTTTATGATTTATAAGTTGTTCTTAAGTTTTGTTTTTATAGGGTTGATTGTCTCATCCTCTAATGCTTCTGTTTATAAGCAAGATGGGAAACTCAATAAAACAGATGGCGACGGTAAAAAGCAGGGGAAATGGATTTATTTTGGTAGTGATAGACCTGAGGAAGGATATCCCGCTACTGGTAAAATTGAAGAAGGTACCTATAAAGATGATCGAAAAGAAGGTATTTGGATAAAATATCACAACGACGGAGTTACTCCCAGATTAAGAGGTGAATTTGTTAATAATCGCCCACAAGGTAATTATACAAAGTACTATGCAAATGGAAAAGTAAAAGAAGTTGGTTCTTTTGAAAGAAATCAATACCGCGATTCTTTGATTCGTTATAGAGAAAATGGAAAAGTTGAGTATCAAGCAAATTATAATGCAGAAGGTAAAGAACAAGGTAAAGTAAAATATTATTTTCCCAATGGTCAAGTTGAGTTCGAATACACTTCTCAAAATGGAGTAGCTGTTGGAAAAGCGACACGATACTATGAAAATGGTGATGTAAAAGAAGAGCTTGTTTTTGGGGCAGATGGTGGTATATTAACTAGTAAACCTCATGATCCAGTTAACCCAATTAAACCGATTGTTAATACCGGGGCTGTTGTTCTTCCTCCTCCTCCTCCTCCTGTTCCAACACCTAATTTCTTGCCTAATGGGTATAATAAAGTGTATAATAAGAATGCTGAAATTTCTCAGGATGGTGTTTTTAAGAAAGGTCGACTTTGGGATGGGAAAGTTTATGAATATGATAGTGATGGGATTTTATTAAAAGTTAAAATCTTTAAAAATGGTTCATATCATTCAGATGGACAATTGTAAAAAAAATATTTAAGGCTCGAAAGAGCCTTTTTTTATGTGAAAAAAGTATGAAAGAATTCAAATTTAGAAGTTTAAACCTGGAAGGAATCCAAAATATTGATTCAGTTGTTGTGGAAGAGCAAATAGCTTATTTTCAGTCGATTTGTTCAAAAGGAGGGACGAAAATTCAAGATTTGAAAATGATTTTGAACATGATCGATTTCACTACATTGGATGGGAAAGATACAGAATCTAAAGTAAAAAAAATGTGTTCAAAAGCGGCTAATTTACAGTTGGTTTTTGAAAATATTCCAACTGTGGCAGCAGTTTGCGTTTTTCCTTCTATGGTAAAAATTGCGAAAAAAGAATTACTAAATTCTTCCGTTAAACTGGCTTCGGTATCAACAGGATTTCCAAGTGGACAATCAGTTTTACCAGTAAAAATCCTTGAAACTCAATTAGCACTTGATGATGGTGCTGATGAAATAGATATGGTTATTTCTAGAGGTAAATTTTTGGAAGGTGAGTATAATTATGTATTTGATGAGATAGCGAAAATAAAAGAAATTTGTAAAAATAAGACGCTTAAAGTGATTTTAGAAACAGGTGAATTAGGAACATTAGATAATGTTCGTAAAGCAAGTGAAATTGCTATTTATGCTGGTGCTGATTTCATAAAAACATCTACAGGTAAAATTCAACCTGGAGCTACTATGCCGGTTGCATTCGTAATGCTTCAGGCAATCAAAGATTATTATTTAAAAACGGGTATTAAAATAGGAATAAAACCTTCTGGAGGAATTTCCAATTCGAATACCGCATTTGATTATTTAGTTATGATTAGAGAAGTGTTGGGCGATGAATGGATGACTAATTCATTTGTTCGGTTTGGAGCAAGTAGCTTAGCTAATGATGTATTAGAACAAATAGTAAAAATGGAATCAGGTTTAGAAGAATCAACGGATTATTTTGTAGTTGATTCTGTTGTTTATTGAGAAATGCTTATGCATACTTTAATGAATGATTTATAATAACGGCTTGGTATTCAATAAAAAAATATTGGTGGAATTAGTTCAAAGTATTAGAAAAGAAAATATATAAAAAAAAAGCTCGTAAATTTTACGAGCTTTTTACTTTAATGGCGTTTTTTGTAAGCTTTGTTTTTACTGTCAACAGTTTTATTTAGCTTCGTTGAGTAATCTTCGCTGTCTTCAATCATTTCTTGATCTAATTGTTTTGTAACACTGATCGGAACATATTCAACAACTACATTAGTTTTGTCTAAGCCAAAATCTTCTGCTGGAGTTAATCCAGTCATTTTGATAAATCTATAGACTTTAACAAATATTATTTCGAACGAAGTTAAAAGGTTGTCTGTTGCTACTCTTGAGTTAAGAACAATAAATTTAAAGTCTGGTTCAGTTATTTTTTCCTGAAGACATGTGAAAATACTTTTTCCTTGTAATTCACCTTTAGATACCATTTTATCATGAATTTTTTTCATCATAAATTCTACTCTGTGTTCTTCTTTAAAGCCAAAATTAAGAGATACATAATAACAATGCTTATCGATGATTTCATTTACTGTATAATGAACTCCCCAAGGATCATTCGTAATATTTAAATGTAAAAACCATGTAACTTCAGCTTTTCGTGGTCTTTTTTGAAAAAGAGAGTAGAATACAGTAGAATCCAACTTTTGGGGAGAATCACTTCTTGTAGGGTAAACTAAATTTGTTGCTTCATAATTAATATGTGAATCTCCTCTTACACTGTTTAAAAGAGGTATAACTTGATTCATAGGAACGTATTCTGTAATGTTTTTCCTAAGTTGTTTGGCCTTGCTATAAAGGAATAATAAAGTAAAGAAAATAACTGAAAGAGAAAGAGTAAACCATCCTCCGTCAAAAACTTTACTCAAATTAGCCATTAAGAATACAACTTCGATTATTAAAAAGATAGTAAAAACGAAGATGTAAATGTATTTTAGCTTTGGTTTTCTAATTATCAATAAAACTCCCAGAAGCATCGATGTCATCACCATGTTTATCGTTATAGCAAGTCCATAAGAAGCTTCCATTGCTTTAGCACTTCTAAAAATGTAAATAACTAAAAGACAACCTGCCATTAAAAACCAATTAATGAAAGGGATATAGATATGTCCACTGTGGTCTGTAGGATATTTTACTTTTAAATTTGTCCATAATTTTAATTTTATAGCTTCATTCATTAACGTAAATACTCCTGTTATTAATGCTTGAGATGCAATAATTGTTGCTAATGTGGCTATGATTATGACAAATGGTAAAATGTTGTCAGGTACCATTGTATAGAAAACAGTTTTGTGATTTTCTAATTTAAATCCAGGAGAAAGACATAATGCTGCTTGACCTAAGTAGTTGATAACGATAACTATACTCATAAAAGTCCAGCTGATTCGAATATTTTTCTTTCCACAATGACCAAGGTCTGAATACAAAGCTTCTGCTCCAGTAGTACAAAGAAATACAGCTCCTAACACAATAAAACCGCCTTTGTAATTCATTAACATATTAAATATATGATAAGGATTAAATGCGGTTAATACAGAAGTGTCTTTAAAAATATTTATAAGTCCTAAATAGCCCAATAAACCGAACCAAACAATCATAATTGGACCAAATATTTTTCCTATTGAAGCTGTACCAAATTGTTGTATCAAAAATAGACCAATAACTATTCCTGAAACGATAGGAACTGTTGGTATATCTGGGAAAATAGATTTAACACCCTCAACTGCAGATGAAATTGAAATGGCAGGTGTAATAAAACCATCAGCTAATAAGGTTGCACAACCAATTAAAGCAGGATAAATAATCCATTTTAATTTCTTTTCTTTTAGCAATGCGAAAAGTGCGAAGATTCCACCTTCTCCATTATTGTCAGCGTTTAATGCTAAATAAATATATTTTACAGTAGCTAATAAAATTAATGTCCAAATAACAGATGAAAGTCCACCTAAAACTAATAATCTATCGTAATGACCGTTTGTAATTGCATCAAAAACATACAAAGGAGAAGTACCTATATCTCCAAATACAATTCCAATTGTAATTAAAACTCCTGCAGCACTTAGCTTATTGGCATTAAAACCTGACATATATTAAATGTTTTTATATTAACGGCGGTAAAAGTACAAAAGGAAAGTGATTGATTTTCTGAAATTTTATTAAATGTTAATGAAATATGAATATATTAATTCCTTTTAATTTATTTTTTTGTATAAACACTTAATTTTAAAATGTTTAAGTTTTGTTTAAAGGGGGGGATTTGTTTTTTTAAAAATGGTTTTAGGATGTTTTTTTAATACAATAATTTAAACAAAAAAAAGTTCTACAATTTTGTAGAACTTTTTTGAATTTATTTTAAAATTAATAAGAATTGAATTCTTATTAATTTTAATGAACAAGAGCTTCGTAACCAGCAGCATCTAAAAGATTAGCAACTTCAGAAACATCTGACATTTTTACTTTAATCATCCAACCTTTTCCAAAAGGATCATTGTTTACAAATTCAGGGTTAGCTTCTAATTCAGAATTGAATTCAATAATTTCACCTGATAATGGCATAAATAAATCAGAAACCGTTTTTACTGCTTCAACTGAACCAAAAACTTCTTCACCATCCAATGATTCACCTTCTGTTTCGATTTCAACATAAACGATATCACCCAATTCTCCTTGAGCGAAATCTGTAATTCCGATTGTAGCTACATCGCCATCAATGCTAACCCATTCGTGATCTTTTGTGTACTTAAGATTTGTTGGAATATTCATTTTTTATAATTTTTATACAAATGTATAATTTTTTCGTAGGAATCTAACTGTTCTGGTTATATATTCTTGTTTTTTGTTAATAATGTTAATATTTTAATGAAAGACTAAGCTGTTTTTGTCAATTATTTTTTCTCAATCTTTCAACTAAGTGTATATACTTAAAGTGTTCACTAGTTTTTTAAGTTTGTGCTTTTTTTATTGATTTAAATTAGCTTTTTTATAATATAATTATTGGTCTAATCAAAATTTACTCTACTTAATAATGAAGTTTTCTAAAATATTAAAAATAGTTTTTCTTTTTTTAGTTATCACATTTTGTAAACCTGTTTTTTCACAAGAAAACACTGTCGTTTCAGGCGGGGATCTCTCTGGTTCTGGAGGGAATATGAGCTATTCTATTGGTCAAGCTATTTATACTACTAGTTCTGGATCTACTGGAACACTTTCTCAAGGAGTTCAACAGCCGTATGAGATTTACAGTACTGTTGGAATTGATGAATTTAAAGGTATAACGTTAGGGATGTCAATTTTTCCTAATCCAGTTGTTGATCTATTGGTCTTGAAAATTGAAAATGGATTGACAGAAAACTTATCTTTTAATTTATATGATGAAGCTGGTAAAATAATCGAAAATAGAATAATAACAACTTCTGAAACAACTATTTCAATGTCACAATATATGCGAGCAGTTTATTTCTTGAAAGTAATTTCAAATGATAATGAATTGAAAACATTTCGAATTGTGAAAAATTAATTTAGATCAAGATATTTTTAACACCTTTAAATAAATTTCAAATGAATAAAAATCTACTACAATTTTCAACCTTTATCATTTTAGTCTTTAGTTTGTTTTTTACAAATTCAATTTTTGCTCAAGCACCTCAAAAGATGAGTTATCAAGCTGTAATTCGAAGTTCTAACAATGCTTTAGTTGTTTCCACATTAGTCGCTACTAAAGTTTCGATTTTACAAGGTTCTTCATCCGGAACAGTTGTTTATTCTGAAAAACAAACACCTACAACCAACATAAATGGTTTAATTTCTTTTGAAATAGGAACTGGATTAACACTTTTTGGAACTTTTAGTCAAATTGATTGGTCTACTGGTCCTTATTTTGTTAAGTTAGAGACAGACCCAACTGGTGGATCTAATTATACAATTATAGGATCCTCCGAATTAACAAGTATTCCTTATGCTTTATATACTGATAAGGCGAATAACATTTCTGGTGTTGTTGCTATTATAAATGGAGGTACAGGTGCAATTACAATTTTAGGAGCAAAAACCAATTTAGGATTAGAGAATGTAGATAATACTTCAGATATAAATAAACCAATTTCAACAGCAACACAATCCGCTTTAAATTTAAAAGCAAATATTGCATCGCCAACATTAACCGGTGTTCCAGCCGCTCCTACTGCAATTGCAGGAACAAATACGACTCAAATAGCAACAACAGCATTTGTTGCAGGTGGAATTTTAATTGTAAATACAAATTTAGCTGCAGAAACAGTTAATCGGATTTCTGGTGATGCTGCTAATGCAACAGCAATTGCAACAAACGCATCAGATATTGCAACCGAAGTCACAAGAGCTACTTCAGAAGAAGGCGTTTTGACAACAAATTTAACAACAGAAACAACGAATAGAATTACAGGAGATGCAACCAATGCAACTGCTATTGCAACAAACACTTCAGGTATTGCAACCGAAGTTACTAGAGCTACTTCAGCAGAATGGCGGTTGGACTTTGATTATGACAAATCCCCTTTCAAGTGGATGGACCGGAGCTAATGCAATTTTGAGAAATGAAAGTTCGCCAAGTATTAGTACACATTATTCTATAATTCAATATGCTGATTATATAAAGAAAAGTGCATCAGGTTTCCAATACATGATAGATGCAACTACAAGAGGTGATTGGGGTGGAATATGGACATCAAATGGATCTTACAGTTTTGTTAGTACTTCAAATGGAAATACGAATATTACATTAAACACCATGTTTAATTCATGGGTTTATTGCGATGATGGCATCGAGGAAAGAATGCCTTACTATACTTCCGGTTCACAAGGAATCATCACTACGAGTACTAGTCCTGATGGTAATTGGTGGGGTACATTAATTTCAAGTGGTGGTTGGACCCCAGCTCCATATATTAATTGTAGTGGTAATGGACATCCTGGTATTATTTGGTATTGGGTTCGTTAATTCGATAAAAATAAAAATAGTATCAAAAAGCTCAATCAAATAGAAGATTGAGCTTTTTGTTTTCTGTCCTTTACCCAATTTTCAAAACTTTCTAATTACCTTTACGCCATCATGATAAAACCAGAACAATTAAAAGAAGTCAATAATCGTATCGATGCGATTGAGGAATATTTGAAAATTAAGGAGAAAAAGATGCAATTAGCTGAAGAAGAGCTAAAAACACAAGATCCTGGATTTTGGGATGATCCGAAAAAAGCAGAAATCCAAATGAAGGCTATTCGTAGCTTGAAATATTGGGTGGCTACATTCGATACCTTGAAAAGTTCTTATGAAGATTTAGAGGTTTTAAATGATTTCGCAAAAGATGGAGATGGAGATGATGCTGAATTAAAAGAGCATTACAATACGCTTTTAGAAGAAGTTGATGCTTTAGAACTTAAAAATATGCTTTCTGGTGAAGAAGATGCCTTAAGTGCGGTTCTTCAAATTACTGCAGGGGCTGGTGGGACAGAAAGTTGCGATTGGGCTTCAATTTTGACACGTATGTACATGATGTGGGGTCAAAAAAATGGTTATAAAATCAAAGAATTGAATTACCAAGAAGGAGATGTTGCTGGAATTAAAACGGTAACATTAGAATTTGAAGGTGAATTCGGTTTCGGATATTTGAAAGGTGAAAATGGAGTACACCGTTTGGTTCGTATTTCTCCTTTTGACTCAAATGCAAAACGTCATACTTCATTTGCTTCCGTTTATGTTTATCCTTTGGTAGATGATACAATTGAAATTCATGTGAATCCAGCTGATATTACTTGGGACACTTTCCGTTCAGGTGGAGCAGGTGGACAAAACGTAAATAAAGTGGAAACTGCTGTTCGATTGAAACACGGTCCTTCTGGAATTATCATTGAAAATTCAGAATCTCGTTCTCAATTAGGGAACAAAGAAAAAGCAATGCAATTATTGAAATCTCAATTATACGAGTTAGAATACAGAGCTCGTATGGAAAAAAGAAGTGAGATCGAAGCAGGTAAGAAAAAAATAGAATGGGGATCTCAAATACGTAATTATGTATTGCATCCTTATAAATTAATTAAAGATGTAAGAACTGGTCACGAAACAGGAAATGTAGACGCAGTTCTTGACGGAGATCTTAATGAATTCTTGAAATCATATTTGATGACATTTGGAAATTAACTCTAGGAGATAGGTTTTAGGGCATAGGTCATAGGACAAGGTATTAGTATTTCACTAATACCTTTTTTTTGCATTTTACAATCAAACATCAAACATTAAAAATTCAACATCAACTCACTATCCATTCACCACTCAATTCTAACCAATAACCTCTCATAAAACCGTTATACTTCTATTAATATCTTTATACAAAGTAAATTTTTCAAATCAAAAAAGCCCCCATACCTTTGCCCCAGTAGTTATAGTTTATTTTATGGTTAGGTAAGGAGCTTATTAACCGATATTATTAAAAGTCATCTTAATAATATCGGTTAAATCTCGTTTTTAAAGGAAACTTTTAAACGGAATATAGTCTTGTAAATCCCTAAATCAATCTAAAATTATCATTACAATTATTTAAAATTATAAACTAATACAAGCGGATAATACTTGGTAGTCATAATATGGTAATTTTACATATAAAACTATAGTTATTGTCGATTAAATATTTATATTTAGAGTTTGAGATTAGTTTTGATAAAAACATGTTAAAACTAAATGACTAATTAAATTATTACTATGAACAGATTTATCAAATCAATTTTATTTTTATTTATCCTCTTGATGTTTTCAAATGTGAAAGCAACTACCTATTATGTTAGTACTTCCGGATCGAATTCAAATAGTGGTTTATCTTTGGCTCTCGCAAAGTTTTCTCTTGGAGGGGCTTCGGGGGCAATTGCAACGGCTTCATCCGGCGATATTATTAATATTGCTGCTGGTAACTATGATGAAAATAATTTGGTAATTCCATCGACCAAAACTGGATTAACTATTGTAGGTGCAGGATATACTTCTACAATTTTTGATCATTTATTAGCCGGGTCTCATAGTGATTACTTTATGTGTATTCAAGCTAGTAATACGACATTGAAAGCAATGAAAATTACGGGATATGAAAATAATGGAACTCAGTTCCCTGGGCATTGTGGTCAAGCCATTACTATTAATGGGACCGCTTCTTCAACGGTGACAGGAATAGTAATAGAAGATGTGATGTTGAATGGGAATGGTGCTTCAGGAGGTAATCCTGCAATTTCAGTTTTACAAAAATCTACTGTTACCATAACTGGTGGTGGAAGTTTTTGTAATACTGCTGGAACAATGTATACTGGCGGAGTTGAAGCATTCGGTAAATCTATTGATTTGACGATTCAAGATTATATTTTAGGAAATAATTTCAAAAATGGAGGTTTTGATGGAGGAGGGTTAAGAATTGAAGGAGATGTTACAACAATAGTAAAAGTTAAAAACACCCGTATTAGCAATAATATTGCTGTAAATGGAGGTGGGATTGCAATGTTTAATGGTAATTTAACGGTTACTGATTGTGTTTTCGACGGAAATAAAGCTGAGCAAACATCTGGGTTGGTTTATGGCGGTGCTTTTTTTATATCCTGTGGTGTTGTAAATTTTAAGAGATGTTCTTTTTCAAATAATTCTGTAAATTCAGCAATTTTGAGAGGCGGTGCAATAAGTGCAAGATATTTAGGGTCAACTGGTGGCTTTTCTAGTAACAAAACGATAACAGTATCTGCCGATTCATGTATTTTCACATCTAATGTATCAACTTTAGGAACGGATGTTTACGGTGCAAATGGATTTGGTAACGCTTGTAATATTTCTTTAACTGATTGTCAATTTACGAGTGGAGCTACGAATATTGTAAGTGATGCTAGTTCTCCTGTTTCAAGCATTAATGTGGTGTATTTAGGAGCTGTACCAAGTTCTTCAGGAACAGGTATTACTAAAACTTTAAGCTCAAATTCAATTTATACTCCTGTAATAACTCCTCCTGATTACACAGGTGGCTGTGGTGCAATTGTTATAACTAGTCTTTGCACTACACCGACTAATTCAGGAACAAATGGAACAATTACAGTTTGTTCAAATGGAGCTTCAGTAAATTTATTTTCTTCTTTGGGAGGATCGCCTGATGCAACTGGAACTTGGTCAGGTACTTCAACTTTAACAGGTGGAAATTTAGGTACGTATGACGCGACTACGATGACTCCTGGAGTTTATACATATACTGTTGTTGGTGTAGCACCCTGTGTTAATTCATCTTCAACTGTAACTGTAACAGAGACAACTGTTCCAGTAGCTGGAACTTCTGCTTCAATAACTTTATGTGCCAACGGTTCAGCAGTTAATTTATATTCTTCTTT
>CANJKA010000033.1 GCA_947474675.1 Flavobacteriales bacterium | reverse complement strand
GTTGAAACATCATCAGAACAAGCTAATGCAGAAACAGTATAGGTATAAATTCCAGCTGTTAATGTTGAAGGAGTATAAGTTCCTAAATGAGCACCTCCAAGAACAGAAGGTCCTGTCCAAATACCTACAATATCTGGTGAACCTGATAAAGATGAGAATAAATTGACAGCAGCTCCACTTGAACATACGGTTAATACACCGTCAACACCAGCATTTGGAGCTGTTGTTTCCGTGACAATTACCGTTGAAACATCATTCGAACAGGCAATTGCAGAAACAGTATAAGTATAAGAACCTGCCGTTAAACTGGAAGGATCATAAGTTCCTAAATATCCGCCAACTAGAACGGAAGGACCTGACCATGTACCTGTTAACAAAGGAGAACCCGTTAATGAAGAATATAAATCAATCGATGAACCATTTGAACAAACCGTAATCACTCCATCAATACCAGCATCTGGAACAATTGATTCAGTAACAGTAACAGTTGAAATATCACTAACGCATGCAGTAGCTGCAACGGTGTACGTGTAAATTCCTGCTGTGAAAGTTGATGGATCATATGTTCCTAAATATCCACCTGTTAATACTGAGGTCCCAGTCCATGTTCCTGTTGTATTAGGAGAACCCGTCAATGATGAAAATAAATCAACAGAAGAACCATTTGAGCAAACTGTAATTGCTCCATCAACGCCAGCATTTGGTGCTGTTGTTTCCGTAACGATTACTGTTGAAATATCATTTGAGCATGAAGTTGCAGATACTGTATAAATATAAGATCCTGGAGTTAAAGTTGAAGGATTGTATGTTCCTAAATATCCACCCACTAAAACTGAAGGTCCAGACCAAGTTCCAGTTGTATTAGGTGAACCTGTCAATGATGAAAATAAATCAATAGAAGAACCATTTGAACAAACCGTAATTGCTCCATCAACACCTGCTAAAGGTAAAGAAGATTCCGTTATCGTTACAGTTGAAAAATCACTTGGAACACAACCAGGAACAATAACTGAATACGTATACACTCCCGGAACCATTGTTGTTGGATCATACGTTCCTAAATATGCTCCTGTTAACGTAGAAGTACCTGACCAAGTTCCTGAAGTACCTGGTGTTCCAGTTAAAGAAGAAAATAAATCAACACTTGCTCCATTTTCACACACCGTTATTACCCCATCAACACCCGCATTTGGCGTTAAAACTTCAGTAACTATAACGGTAGAAAAATCAGGAATTAAACAACCTCCTGTTGCTGCAATTGTGTATGTATAAGTACCAGGAGTCATTGTTATAGGATCATACGTTCCTAAATGAGCACCTCCTAAAGTAGAAGGACTTGCTGACCATGTTCCAGTGATATCGGGACTTCCTCCTAATAATGTAAATAAATCTTGGGATGCACCCACTGAACAAATTGTTACTGTCGCATCTATTCCAGCATTTAATACTGGAGTTTCTGTTACCGTAACAGTAGAAAAATCACTTGGAACACAACCAGGAACAATCACAGCATAAGTATAAATTCCAGGAGTCATCGTTGTTGGATCATACGTTCCTAAATAAGCTCCTGTTAAAGTAGAAGTTCCAGACCAAGTTCCCGCAATATTTGGAGTCCCAGTTAAAGAGTTGAATAAATCTATTGGTGATCCATTCGCACAAACTGTAACGACAGCATCAACTCCTGCGTCCGGAGTTAAAACTTCAGTTACAACAACAGTTGCAATATCATTGACAAGACACGGAGCAGTCGCTAAAACTGTATACGTATAAGTTCCAGGAGCCATAGTAGTTGGATCATACGTTCCTAAATGAGCACCTCCCAAAGCAGAAGGACTTATAGACCATGTTCCAGTAATATCAGGACTTCCCCCTAAAATAGTAAACAAATCTTGAGAAGCACCAATTGAACAAATAGTAACAACGCCGTCTATTCCAGCATTTGGAGCTACTGTTTCAGTGACTGTTACAAGTGCAGTCGCATCAGCACAAGATGAAGCAGAAACCGTATATGTATAAACTCCAGGCGTTAAAATTGAAGGATCATACGTCCCTAAATATCCACCAGCCAATGCAGAAGGTCCAGTCCAAATACCTGTTGTAAAAGGAGAGCCACCTAATGAAGAATATAAATTTACACTACTTCCATTAGAACAAAGTGATATTGAACCAGCCAAACCAGCATCAGGTGCCGTTGTTTCAGTTACTGTTACAGTTGCTGTTGCATCTGCACAAGAAGTTGCCGAAACTGTATACGTATAAATTCCAGGTGTTAAAGTAACTGGATTATAAGTTCCCAGATTCCCTCCCACTAATACAGAAGGTCCAGTCCAAACACCAGTTGATGCTGGAGTACCTCCCAAAGAAGCAAATAAATTCACACTTGCCCCATTTGAACAAAGTGTAATTGTTCCAGAAGTACCTGCATTTGGAACAGCAGATTCAGTCACAGTAACTATCGCAGTAGCATTTGGACAAGAAGCAGCAGTTACAGTATATGTATAAGCGCCTGGAGATAAAGTTGAAGGATCATAGGTTCCTAAATAACCACCCGCTAAAACAGAAGGACCAGACCAAGTCCCAGTTGTTACAGGAGTTCCTCCTAAGGAAGAAAATAAATTGACACTTGAACCATTTGCACATAAAGTTATTGAGCCAGCCGTTCCTGCATCTGGAGCAGTCGTTTCTGTAACAGTAACAATAGCTGATGCATTTGTACATGATGTTTCAGAAACAGTATATGTATATGCTCCAGCAGTTAGAGTCACAGGATTATAAGTCCCTAAATTTCCACCTGTTAATACTGAAGGTCCAGACCATATACCGCTTGATGAAGGCGATCCTCCTAAAGAAGAAAATAAATTGACACTTGATCCATTAGAACAAACTGTAATAGATCCAACGGTTCCAGCAATTGGAGCAGCATGAACTGTTACAGAAAAAGTTTTAGTACATGAACCATCATCATATGAAATAGTAGCTGAAACATTTGATAAAGGATTACCTGGAGTAAAGTTTCCTGCTGCATCAATTGTACCAGCAGAAACAGGAGTTACTGACCAAGTTCCACCTAAAGCACCACCTAATTGAGAGTATAACGTAGAAGCTGAACCCGCACAAACATCTGTTGAACCTGAAATAATAGTAGCACAACATAAGTCTACTAATCCTCCAGATAGTTCAATATACAAAGGAGAAATTAAACCACCATTCCCATCAACGACCAAATAATATTTATTCCCAGGGATTAAACCTGACAAATTAAACTGTTCATTGGAAGAAGAACCAGAACTTGGAGTATATCTTGGTGAAGTATATGTATCATTAACAGCATCAATTGGACAACCTCCTGTCGGAACTGTTTGACTACCAGCCACGCACGCATTTGTCTCATCAACTATCAAGGTTTGAATTGAATTCGATATCCCCGAAATTGTAACTTTTGCAGTTGTTGCAGAAGGTTTAAAAACAAACCAAGCTGAATTATTATGAGCTCCATTCCAATTACAACCTCCAGGATATGGAGCTAACGTATTTGGATCATTTGCATTGCCTGTATAGGAAGAAATAGTGGCCTTCACTACTGATGATTCTCCCATACATTGAGGAGTAGAACAATCATCGTTAGTTGTTGTTCCTGAAACATCATTAACAACTATGGCTGTTCCAAAAACTAAATCAACCGAAACAAAGGCAATTTCAGTTGTTGTTCCTTCGACAATTTCAAGCACCCAATTTCCATTTGGATTTTCTCCATTGACAGTAGAAAAAGAATTTGCAGTAGTAGTTCTATAATAACCAATACTATAAGGATTTTGATTTGAATTACTTGGGAATTGCAAAAGATTATCATCCCTGTATTTTATATCAACATTATACGCAGTTGTTGCATTAAAATTTCCTAAAGAAACAATGGAAATAACTGTTCCTGATGGAGAAGTTAACCGAATGGAATACGTTGTTAAATTAACAGACGTCCCATCTCCAAGTTTTAAATTAACTTGTTTCAACACTGTCCCCCCAGCTGACAAAGGATTTGAAAGCCCAGATACAAGAACCGTTCTTGATAATGAAGTTGCCCAAGTATTATTTGAATTCCAAGTGTTGTATGCTTGACCTGTATTATTCGTAAACGTTTGACTTGAAACTGAAAAAACCAGAAAAACAAACAGTCCCAATAATAAAGTAGTAGATTTTACCATTTTTTTAATTGTATTAGATATTTTTAAATTGAACATAAATAATCATTATAAAGAATTAACAATAGTAGTTTTAAGATTCAGATTTAAATCAAACATAAAAAGAGTAGGATAATATCAAAAGAAAAGAAATGTTTTGTAATCTAATGAAATATGTTATTAACTAGAAATAAGTATTTTAATAAATAAAAAAGGTTACTAAAAAGATAGCAACCCTTAAATTTCAATAGGACAATATTGTTAAAATTTATGTAATAAAAATAATTTTAACAGTTAATTTTTACTGAAATTATTAATCAAAATCATTCCGCTTTTTGTTTCAAGTTGGTAAGAATACAAACCAGCTGGTAAGTTTTGAACATCTATCGAAGTTGATAAATCATTCACGAATTGAGTAGAAATTGTTTTTCCATCTATACTTAAAATTGAAACAGTTGAAATAACTTCTTTCATTTCGATATTTAACACATCAATTGCAGGATTAGGATAAACAGATGAAATAATTTCATTTTCAACAATACCTGCCGACAATGTTTTAACAACTGAAATATCATCCAATAATAAATCTCCTTGATCTGTACAATTATGGTGACGGAATACTAAATAAACAGATTGTCCTCCGTGTGAAGAAATATCGTATGTAAATGAATTTATTCCAACACCTGCTAAAACAGCAGTATGAACTGGAGTTGAAGAATTGATTGCCGAAACATTTGAAATATCTGAAACAACATATACAGATACATTTTCACTCGTATATAAAGCTGAACTTTGAGTTGAACCTAATTTAAATGTTAAAGTAATATTACCAGTAACAGCTTGAATATTTGCTAAACTAATTGCTGGTGATATAAGATAATTATCTGGAGTTAAAGCTGATCCTGACCAAGAAGATGAAATAGCTAATCTTCCTTGAGCATTTAAAGCCGTATTCAAAGCTGTATTTAAAGTAGCTGATGGATTTACTCCAAAGTCATAAAATCCCCAATCGTTCCCATCTAAATCTCCATCAACAACAGTCCAGCCAACTTGTTGAGACGCTGAAGTTGCAAAATCCTCATTAAAAAGTGTAGTCTGTGCAAAAGTTGAAGCTGAGATCATTCCCAAAGCTCCCAAAAATAGTAATCTTTTTTTCATGTAATAAATTTTAAATGTAAATAAATCTTACTGCAAAACTACATCCTTATAACCTTCAAATCACACAGATAGCATGGACTTAGAAGTAAATTACAAAAGTACTCTAGGAAAAAAATCATTTTTTGTTAAAAATAAAAAAGAGTGTAATTAATGGTGTTTATTAGAGAAAAATCCATCCGAAAGGAAAATATTCAGAAAATCCTTCAGTAAAAATGATAGGACTAATTATTCAATAAAAACAAAATAAATTGAGCTATTTTTTCAATCTAAAATCAATCATCAAACTAATTCAAAGATAAAAAACAAAAATAATGAGTTAAAAATCTCAATAACAAACATACTAAAATTTCAAATATAAAAAACTGACAATAAGCAATATAGCCAAGATAAGTAATATTAGATAACATTTCTAAAGCTAAAATAGCGATTAGATTGAAATAATTTTGGGACAAATAACAAGTATTCAATTAATATGTCCCAAAATGATCGGAAACAAACTTTATAACTTAATAAAAGATTTAAGCAATTCACAATTGAAGAGTTTAATCTCAGAATGCAGAAATAGCAATGACAAACGTTTGATTTTATTTGACAAATATTTATCAAATAATGAAAACTCATTAAAAAGTCTAAATAATTTTTTTGACAAAGAGGTTATTAAAATGTGGCCCAATTCTTCAGTAAAAGAAAATGAATTAAAAACACGAAGACTCACCAGTTTCTATTCAATAATAATCGAAAGAATTATATTAAGTGAATATTTAGATGATAATAGTAGCAATAGAAATATCCTTCTAGCAAATACTATCGTCAAAAATGGAAACATCGATCTTGTTAATTATTATTACGATAAGGCGTATTTAAAAGCAATTAAGGAAGAAGATAAAAACAATCAAATAACGAGTTTAAAAGGGAAAATACAAATGATCTATGCTTCTCAGAGCGAGAAAAAAATTGAAAATGCATTAACTTTTAATAAAGAAATAATTGAATTAACAGAAAACAATTATAAAGATTCGATCTCCGAATATTATTCAAACATTTCAAACATTTACTTAGAAAAAAACTCATTAGTAAGAGCAGAGAAAAACAATACAATTGCAGAAATTGAAAAATATCTATTAAAATTCGACGATCCTTTGTTAAAAACATCTCTTCATACTTCCCTAGCCAAATTAAATTTCGATTCAGACAAACTTATGTTTCACTTTTTAGAAGCAGAAAACTTATTAGAATCGATTCAGGAGAAAGATAAAATATATTACGATTTGCAAAGAAAACTGTACTTCTTAGAATTAAGATTAAACTTTTTCAGTGGAAAAGGAGTTGAAGAGCTCGTTGAAATAACAGATAAAATATTCAAAGAAGGAAATAAATTTTCAATTATCAATAACAACACTATTTTCTATCGAATCTTATTTAAAATATTAGATAATAAATTGGAAGAAGCGAATTTGTTTTTAGAAAAAAATCATATTTATTTCAAAGGGGAAGGAAAAATGTTAGAACAATTTCTAAAAGCTGTCATTCTAGAAAAAACAAATGAACATAAAAAAGCGATTCAATTATTACAACCTATAATTTATTCTTCGAATTATTTTATGTCTGTTTTCTCGAGACTACTTGTTATAAAAATTTATACCGAGCAAAATAATATTTCATTGTTAAAATCTTTAATTGATTCCACTCAAAGATTTCTATTAATCAATTTTGATAATCCTTTAGGAATGGATTCTCATTTATATGTCCTGAATACTTTAAAAACAAAACAAATTAAAACAAAAAATAAAAAAGGAATTGAAATTCCTAAACTAACAGTATTTCATAAATATTTATTAGAATAAAGGCTGTTTGTGTGTTATTAAAAAAAAATAATTAATTTTGTTAGGTAACGACAACTAATAATTTTTGTTAATTAAAAAAATAAAATAATCCATGACTTTCAAACAATTTTATCTTATTAGTCTAATTGGAATTACGTTTTTCGGATTTATCATACTTTTTTTAATTTGGTTATCTAACAAAACAGATGACAAAAACAGAGATAATAAAGGGTTATTATACATAGCCCTTGCTTTTTTATCATGGACAATTATTGGAGTTTACAAATACCAAGACATTCAAATAATAAATCTAAGTACTATAATTGGAGATCGGGTAATTTCTTCTTTTAGTAATTTATTTATTATTGCTTCCCTACCCTATTTCACGAATACATTTAATCGAATACGCTATAAATATTCGTTTTTTAGAAACCGAGATCAATGGGTAATTAATGTATTTATCACTTTTACCATTATAACTGCCGTTTTCAGTTATGCAGATAGACAAGGAGATCACTTATCCCCTTTTTTGAATTATCTAGTTTTAACAATCGATTGTTTGATTTCAATTGGAACTTTTTCATTGGTTGGATTTGCATTGTATAAATCACTTACCAAAGTAGTTTTTAATAAAGCAATAAATTATGTATTTATTATCATTTTTATTTTACTTCCAGTCACACAAATTATTCTTCCTTTAACGAAAATATTTCCAGAGCAATTAAGATTTTTATATCCTTATACTTTGGCTCTATTTTTATTGAGTATTTCGTGTTTTATCTGTATTATGAACTCTTACTTCTTGCTTTATTTCTCGTTTGTTAAAAATGCGAAATCCATCAAAATGTATGAAAACAATCCATTATTAGAACAAGAGGTGATTTCTGTGAACAAAATAGAGTTTAAATTTAATGAGATAACTAAAAATTATGAATTAAGTCTTACTATTCTTGATAATTTCAAAAAAGAAAACACAATTACTCAAACGTATTCTAAATTAATGAAACCTTTAGCACACTGGTTTTTGTTTTCTATTTCTAGGAAAAACAATGTTTTTCTTTCAGAAAATGATATTTCAGTTACTAAATTTAGAATGATTGAATTTTTCAATAAAGATTCAGAATTAAAGATTAACCAAGATCAAATTTTTAGTAATAATGGTGGTTCTTTTTCATTTAAATTAGATCCTGAAAATATTATTATTCACAACCCTGAAGCATTTAAAAAATCTTTCATATTTCAAGAGATATTAAAAAAACATGCCATCTGCTTTATACCAAAACAAGAAATAGACAAAGAAAATTTGAAAAATAGTAAGTTTTTTGATAAGTATATGCTCAAGAATTTTGAGAGTTTGTATGAGAGGATATTTGAGAAATTATGATTTTTAATACATTACAAATCATTACATCATATTTATAAATAGGAAATATAACTGAATAAATAGTATACTTATGTAAATCATTAAAGTATGAAAATTTCAAAATATTATTTTTCTCTAATTCTTTTTATTTGTTTTCTCAACAATTCCTATGCGACTATTTACTATGTAGATGACGCATCAAATACTGGTGATGTTTGGACGCCTGGGGCAATTGGAAATGATGCAAATAACGGAACAGCCATTGGAACTCCAAAAGCAACTATCGCCAGTGTTTTGTCTAATTATGTTTTAACTGCTGGAGATTTTATTTATGTTGATGCTGGTACTTACAGCGAAACAAACATTAATGTTACTGCTGCAGATGATGGAAGTGCTGGTTCATACATGACTATTCAGGGTGCTAGTAATGTCTTAACTATTTTTAATACAACTGCAACTGCCCACACTTTTAACTTCGCTACCGCATCTGTTGAATATGTGAAAATAATGGATTTGAAAGTGACTAAAAGTACATCTAGTTACAATCCAGTAAATTTTACATTAACTGGAATTAATAATATATGGTTTGAAAACTGTGTGTTAACACAAGCAGGAAATAACGAAGTCGTTTACGGCACTAACTCCTCAGCTACAGCTTGTACAAATATTACCTTTAATAATTGCACTTTTACTAATACAAGTTTATTATCAGATTCTGATGGCATAGAGTTTCAAGAAAATTTTGACAATGTAATAGTCAGTAATTGCACATTCAATATCGATGGAACTGGAGTTGGAATTTATTTTTATAACGCATCTTATGCCTCTACCAGTAACAGCATCAACACCAATACATTAAACATTAATCATGCAACAGCAGGGGTTGAAGGAATTTTTTTAGACGGGGCGACTACATCAGACATCTATTCGAATACGATTACAATTCCTAGCACAAGCAATACAAATTCCGGAATAACTTTACAAGACAACTCTTCTACATTTATACCAACTAGCTCAAACATCTATTCAAATACTATAACTTGTTATGGTACAGGAATAAATATCAATGGATTCAATGCTGCAAATCCAGCTTTCGATATAAACATTTACTCAAATACGATTACAATGAGTAATTCTGGTGCTGGTCACGTCGGTATTTGGTTATCCTATGCTGGAAAAACAGGAAATCCAATCAAAATATACAAAAACAGAGTAATTGGTGGATATTACGGAATAGAATTATATGGTGATATTAGTTATTGTCAAACGTATAACAATTACGTGAGTAACAACGCTTATTCTTTCTATAGTAATGCAAGTTCAAATGACCACAACGACTTGTATTACAATTCATTTTATGGAACTACTAATGGTGCCTATTTTGCCGAATTATCTTCAACAGATAACGTCATAAACAATATATTTTATACAACATCTGCATCTGCAGTAGACTATGGAATTGAAATAATTGTTGGTACAAATTGTTCAATTTTTAATTACAACTCATTTTATGCTCCAAACGGAGCAAGAGTAGGATATTTTGCTGGAAACTACACAACTTTTGCTAATTGGCAGGCTGTTGATAAAGTTGCGGATGCATCGTTAGGAGATGAAAATGGCCAAACTGGAAATCCAATTTTTGACAATGCTGCAAGCAATGATTTAGACATTCATGGAGCAGCCTCAAAAGCGTATCGTTTAGGAACTCCGATTGCAACTTTTACTACTGATATTTATGGAACTTCTCGAAGTTTAACACTTCCGTGGATTGGAGCCTTCGAACTTATTACAGCTTTACCTATTGAATTAATGCTTTTTGAAGGAAAAAAATATGCAACTTCTAATGAGTTCTACTGGGAAACAGCTTCCGAATTGAACAATGACTTTTTTACCCTTGAAAAAACAAATGACGGAAAAGAATTTGAAACCATTGGTGAAAAAGATGGAGCTGGAACATCTACTGATAAATCAATTTATTTTATGGATGATTACAATGTGAGAACAGCCATCAATTATTACAGATTAAAACAAACAGATTACGATGGTAAGTTCACTTATTCAGAATTAATATCAATCGACAATCGTTTAGTAGATGAAAAGAAAGAAATTATTTTAACAACAAATATTTTAGGGGAAGAAGTTAGTGATTTATACCGCGGATTAATCTTTATATATTATTCAGACGGAAGTTTTGTTAAAGTTATAAGGTAATCACAAATTACTGACTTACAAGTTTTTAAATGATTACATTCTATTACATAACCTTAGAATCACTAGATTAAAAAGTCTATTCTTGTAATATTGTCTTAAGTAGGACACACACAATTCTACTTAAGATCTAGAATGAAAATATTACTACAAAAGATTCAGTACAAATTATTGATCGCTTTAATGATTGTTATTTCAAATGGAATAACTGCTCAGACAACTTTAGACGATTTCACAGATGTAAACTACACTTCATCTCCTGTATGGACTGTTATTTCTGGTACTGCTCCTTCAGCTTCTACAGGTGCACTTGTAACTTCAACATCAACCACAGCACCTTTAGTCATTTCAACTCCCTTCACAACAGCTTCTTCAAATTGGAATTTAACTATTAAATCTAGTAGTAGTTCGAATACAGATGTAATCAAATATTTTTTCTATTTAAAGGATAATTCAAATCCTACAAATGCAGCTTCAGATGGTTATTATCTTCAATGGGATGGTAATAGTGGTGATTATTTTTTATATCGATTAGATAATGGAGTTGCTACACAGCTTGGAACATATAATGGTACCGGAAGTTCTGCAACTCAAACAATTGTTATAACTCAAGATGCAACAGGTGTATTCACAGTTACAATTGGAGGAACATTAAGAATTACCAGTGCTATTGATAATACCTACTCTCCTTCATCTGTACAATATCAAGCATTCCAAATTGTAGAAAACGGACATGCAGGTACTTATACAATTGATGCAATCACATACACTTCAGCGTGTGTTAATCCTACTTCAGCTGGCACCATTGGAAATGCTCAATCAAGTTGTGGAAGTTTCAATCCAACGGCCTTAACATCTGTATCTGCTGCAAGTGGTAACACAGGTACGTTAGAATACAAATGGCAATTATCTACAACAAGCAGTTCAAGTGGGTTTTCAGATATCGCTTCATCAAATGCAACAACATATGACCCAAGTACGATAACTCAAACAACATGGTATAAACGTTTATCTAGAGTAAGTTGTAAAGCAGATTGGACAGGAGCAGTTACCTCAAACGTAATTGAATTAGCAGTCGTAAATACATTAACAATTGATGGAAACCCTGCAAACGAAACAATCTATAATGAACTCGGAAATGGAGCTTTCAGGGCTTCAACTAACTATGTTATAGGTACATCTTATCAATGGCAAGTAAGTACAAATTCGGGGAGTAGTTACAGTAACATATCAAACAATTCGTATTATTCAGGAGTTACTGACACATTACTAAACATCACAAGTCCTGTATACGCGATGAATAACTATTGGTATAGATGTGTTGCTACAAATTCATGTAATACGGTTAATTCAAATAAAGCAATTCTTTCTGTAATCCCAAAATCCACATACTCCAACTCAACAGTTACAACATGTGATACAGATTTTGGAACTGGCTATACATTTACCAGAAACATCACTGTATCATCCTTGCCAACTTCATTGGGTACTGGAGCATCACAAACTATGTTAAAACAAATTAATTTAAAATTAGGAAATAGTTCATGTACAGGTGATATGAGTACTTATAAAGCAAAAATTACATCCCCAAGCGGAACTGTAATTGAATTATTCAATACGTTTACAGCTAATACAAACAGTGGAATGTGGACCAATATCAAATACAGAGATGATGTTTCTCTTGAAAAAGTAAGTGAATATACCTCTACTGATCAATTAGGCTATCACCCACATAGTATTGGTTATTATGCACCAAGTACAGACGGTTCTTTCTCAACAGTCAATGGAGAAAATCCTAATGGGACATGGGTGCTTTCAATTGCTGAAAATACAAGTACTGAAGTTACTTTTGAAAATGTAGATCTTATTTTTGAAAAATACATAGCTGTAAATAATTTAACTGGAAGTACTGCAAACAATGACTGTTCATCTGCTGCATCTATTGGTTCAGACGGAATAGCTATAAGAGGTACTAATAGTGGGTATTCAACATCGGATCCAAATTATCCAGGAGGTACAGTAAGTGGATGTTCTTGGAATGGTTCAAACGATAACAGTGCATGGTTTAGTTTTGTTGCTAGTGAAACTACTTCTTATTTAACGTTAAGTGGAAGTGTTGCTACAACTGTTGGAGGAGCAGATTCTCAACCAATAATTTTCACAAGATCAGGAGGTTGTTCTTCTGGAACTTTTTCAGTTCCTACAGGAGGTTGCCCTGATGATCAAAGTGTTAACAACACAAGTTATATATCCCCAAATGGAGGGCTTACTTCTTCAAACGTTTACTCAAACGGGATAAGTGCTAATACTGAATTTAATTTATCTGGTTTAACAATTGGTACCACATACTATTTGTATGTAGATGGAAATAGTTCAGCTTCTTCTAGTTTTTATATAGAACTTACACATGGTGCTCAACAAGTAATTACTCCGTTACCAATCGATCTTCTAAATTTCGATGGTAGAAATGGAAATATACTTTATTGGAGTACTGCATCCGAAATCAATAACGATTATTTCATCATTGAACGGTCTTTAGATGGACATGATTGGGAATATGTAAATAAAGTTTCTGGAATGGGAACCTATCACGAAGAAGTAAATTATGAAATTCTTGATTTAAATTATACGCGAAATGCTATCAACTACTATAGATTAACTCAAGTAGATTATAATGGAGTTAAGAAAATCTACACTGAATTAATAAAAGCAATAGATAATAGACAGGGACAAAATAAAGAAGTGGTAAGAATAACAAATACTTTAGGTCAAGAAGTTGATTTCAATTCATCAGGTGTTCTCATACTTATTTATTCTGATGGAACTATAAAACGAATATTGAATTAAAAAAAACTTCTAAGGAAACTTAGAAGTTTTTTTGTTAAAATCATTAATATATATTTTAATATAATAACATCTTACTGTAATTATCACCCCAAAACAATAGGACAAATTTAAATCCCTAAAAACCAAAAATACAATCAAAACACTTACAATCAACAACATAATTGATTACAACAGATTACATCACATCAAAATAAAATTAAATCAACCAAAACTGACATAATTTTGAATTCAATAAAACGCTAAAATTAAAAGATCATAAAACATTAAAAAATGAAAAGCTTACAAAACAAAAAATATTTAATAACAATAGTTATTTTTCTATCAACTATGGTTTCTTTAAATAGCTTCACACAAGTTGTTATTAATGAGGTAATGACTCGTCCATCTGGAGCTCAAGGTTTAATCAATTTTAACGGAGCCATGGGGAAAGAATACATTGAATTGTACAATACAGGTTGTTCTCCAGTTGATGTTTCTGGCTATTTTTTAGCGATGAGACAAGATTTTGCAGGAAATGCAAGTGGTGGAGCGTTCAGAATACCAACTACTACTTCATCAGTAATACCTCCAAATGGACATTTAGTTTTGGGTACCTCTGCTTCTTCTATTGATATTAATAGTGTAGATATTATTATACCAAATTATGTTTCCAATTATTGCCAAAATTCATCCGTAAATTTAATTTTAGCGAATGCAGATGGATGGTTAGGATTATATGATTTAACAGGTACTCCAATAGACGCAATCTTCTGGAGTTCAAGCGCTGCAAACATTTCTCAAGTAGGAGATTATGCGGGGGTTCCTTGTGTTCCTTCAGGAAGTACTGTTGGTATTACTTTAGAAAGTGCTCAACAAATTAACGCTGGTTTTTTAGGTGTCTTAAATTATGTAGGAAACACTACTTCAACAGACTTGACATTCAGTAGAATCTCAGACGGTGGAACATGGGGAAGAGATATTGCCCCAACAATAAATGATTTATCTGGTGGAAATTGTAATGGAGGTACTTGCATTACAACAGCATCATTCGTAATTCCTGCTATTGTTTCTCAACCCACTTGTTCTACTACTGGTTCAATTGCGATTAACCCTTCTCCTTCTGGAACATATACTTATTCTTGGAGTCATGATGGTAGTTTAACGCTTAATACTGCAACTGGTTTAACAGCAGGAAGCTATACAATATCAGTCTCTTTAGGAGGTTGTCAAAAAGACACCAGCATTCTATTGTCAAATGGAAGTGGTCCAACTTCAATTTTAATAAATCCTACCAATGAAACGTGTAGTTTAGCAAATGGTCAAATTCAATTAGGTGCGGTATCAGGTGGAACATCTCCGTATCAATATAATTTCAATGGACTCGGTTTGTCTTCGAATTTAAATTACAACAATCTTACTGCTGGAACTTATACATTGATTATACAAGATGTTAACGGATGTATTTATAATGCTCAGAATACGGTATTAACCAACAATACAAATGGTTGTTGTCTTGTTCCTTTAACTTTTACAAAAGATTCAATTCCAAATACTGTTTGCAACGGTACAAATAATCCTTGTAGCTACTCAGGACCAACGATTTTGATAAATGAAATCGGAATTTACCCAACAATTAACGATGGATCAATCTTCGGTGACGGTCCTTCAGGTCCAGGTTCAGGAGAAGGCGAATGGATTGAACTTTTCAACCCTGATTGGTGTAATTCAATTGATATTTCTGGCTACATTTTAGGAAGTTATAATTCCACTTCATCAGGAACTTTATTAGCTTCAAATGGAATGTCTTTTTCTTTACCAGCGAATACAATTGTTCCACCTCTAGGATTTGTATTAATCAGAGGTGCTAATACCTCTCCTCCCCCATTAGGAGTGATAGATATAGTTGTCAATAACTCAAATAATGAAATTTGTATTGATGGAGGATTAAATTCTAGTAGAATATGGTTTCAAAATGCAGGAGGTTGGTTTGCTTTTTATGATAGAAATGGAGTTGCTCAAGATGTCATTCAATGGGGTTCTCCACTTTCAAATGATTTAAATGGAAACCCTTGTATACCTCTAACGAATAGTTTACCTGTAGGATTCACACAAATCCCTTCAAATACTCAAACAGGAATATCCTATAATTTAGGAAATCCTGCTTCTGGACAAACATTTGTTAGAATTCCTGATGGTGGAAATTGGTCTTCTACATTGGCTGCTGAAATTACATCATACGGTAGTTGTAATGTAATTGGAGGTTGTGTTAATTCTGGAGGAGCATCAAGTTCTTGTAATGGAACTGCTACTGTAACAATGACTTCTGGACAAGCACCCTACACTTATTTATGGGATGATGTTTTAGCTCAAACAACTTCAACTGCAGATAGTTTATGTGCCGGTATTTACAATTTAAGTGTTACTGATGCTCAAGGATGTATAAAATTAATAACTGTTGAAATTATAGATGAATTATTAAACATAGCTGTTACAGGGACGAATCCAAGTTGTGGAAATTTAGACGGAATAATGAATGTAGTCGCAAATCCAATTGGAGCATATAACTATACTTGGTCTGCAAATACTGGAATAGTTGATACTCTAACAACTAATGTAAACAATTTAAATGGTGGCACTTATACTGTTACAGTGAGCTCTCCTACTTGTACAAAAGATACTACAATCACATTAACTTCTTATCCTGCTATTACAAATTTAGCTTCAGTAAGTGTTAATGAAATATGCAATAAAGCTGATGGACAAATTACGCTTGGACAAGTTACAGGTGGAACAGCTACTTTCCAATATAATTTTAATAATGGTGGAAATGGTTCAACCACTCAATTTTCAAATTTAGCCAGTGGAACATATCCAGTAACTGTGACAGATATTCATAATTGTAGTTACTCAACTCAAATAAATATAGGAGAAACACAAGGTCCAACAAAAATTGATTTTCAAACAATCAATTCTGGTTGCTCTTCAAATACTGGATTAATTGAAGTGACAAATGTAACAGGTGGACAAACTCCTTATAGTTATAATTTATCTAGTTCTGGATATTCATCATCCTCATTATTCGAAGAACTTGGAGGAGGATTTTATACATTATCAGTTAAAGACATGTCAAATTGTTTAATTGATACCTTAATTCAGTTAACAACACTTTCTGGAGGAAAAGATATTTCCGTTCCTAATGTTTTTACTCCAAATGGAGATAATTCAAATGACCTATGGTTTATAAAAGGTGACTGTTTAGAAGCGATAAGTTGTAACATTTTCAATAGATGGGGGAATCTTATAAAATCATACGACGATATTAATGGAAATTGGAATGGAAAAACGGATGAAGATATAGTTACTGACGGGGTTTATTTTTACAAACTTAAAGTGACTTTTTCTGATGGTGAAATAAAAGATTATCAAGGAAATATAACCGTAATATATTAAGACAATGAAAACTAAAACAACTCTCTTACTACTTTTAATAGTAGTTATAAATACAACTTCACTTTACTCTCAAGTAGTAATCAATGAAGTAATGGCTTACCCTTCTGGAAACCAAGGTATTATTCAGTTTAATGGAAATTCAGGAAATGAATACGTTGAATTATATAATCCTACGTGTAGTGCGATAGATGTTTCAGGTTATTTCATTGGATCACGACAAGATTTTGCAGGAACTATGAGTGGAGGAGCTTTTAGAATTCCGAATATCGCAGCAGCAATAATTCCACCAAATGGACATTTAGTAATAGGTACTTCAACTGCTTCAGCAGACGCGAATAGTGTTGACATAAAAACGACTATTTATACAACTAATTATTGCCAAAACTCGACTTCAAATTTCATTTTAGCAAATGCAGACGGATGGGTTGGTTTATACAATGCTGCTGGAGTTCCAGTTGACGCTATCTATTGGAGTTCAAGTGCAGGAAATATTTCAAATTCGGGTGATTATACGGGGACACCTTGCGTTCCAACAGGAAGTCCTGCCGGAGTTAGTTTAGAAAGTGCTCAACAAATAAATTCAGGATTTCCAGGAGTTTTAAACTATGTAGGAAACACAACTTCTGTAGGTCAAACTTTTAGTAGAGTTCCAGATGGTGGAGCTTGGGTAAGGAATATAGCTTCGTCTATAAATAATTTAACAGTTGGAAATTGTAACGGAGGTAATTGCGTAACAGCAGCATCATTTGCTATTACTTCCTCAATTGTTCAACCTAGTTGTGGAAATCCGAATGGAAGTATTACAATTACTCCTACGACAACTGGAACTTATACCTACACATGGACACCAAATGTTTCTATAACAAATTCAGCTACTGCTCTAGCAGCTGGGGCTTATAGCATTCACATCGATAAAAATGGATGTACTAAAGACACAACTATTACATTAATAAACAGTAGTTTTCCAACTGCCATACTTTCAACACCAACAAATCCAAACTGTGGATTAAGTGATGGTCAAATTGTTTTAGGTGCGGTTACGGGAGGTGTTTCACCGTATCAATATAATTTCAACGGGTTAGGATTTTCAACAACAACTTCTTATCCAAATTTAGCGGCTGGCAGTTATTCTCTTATTGTAAAAGATGCGAATGGTTGTACATTTACAGCAACAAACATTGTTCTATCTTCAGCGAATGGACCAACTGCAATTGTTACGACTACAACCAATCCAAGTTGTGGTGGGAATGATGGTCAAGTTGTTTTAGGAGCAGTAACAGGAGGAAGTGGCCCTTATCAATACAATTTCAATGGACTAGGATTGTCATCTACGACAACTTATACGAATTTATCTGCAAGTACATACACGTTAATAGTAGAAGACAATAATGGTTGTAGTTATACAGCACCTTCAATAATTATAACTTCAGCCAATGGACCAACATCAATCGTTGTGACTAAAACAAACACAAGCTGTGGAACAAGTGATGGTCAAGTACTTTTAGGAGCAGTAACAGGAGGAACCGCACCTTTTCAATATAATTTTAACGGTTTAGGATTATCATCCACTTCAATTTACACATTATTATCTGCAAGCACGTATACTTTAACAATTCAAGACAATAACGGATGTACTTTTACCGCACCTAATATTGTTTTAACAGCCGGCAATGGTCCTTCTGCAATCATAACAACTAAGATAAATGAGACCTGTACATTATCAAATGGTCAAATTTCATTAGGTAACGTTACTGGAGGATCTTCACCTTATCTATATAACTTTAATGGATTAGGGCTCACAGCGAATATTATTTATACAAATTTAGCTGCTGGAACATACACGTTAATAGTTCAAGACAATAATGGCTGTTCATATACTGCAACATCAATTATCCTTACAAATACTCCTGGTCCAACAACTGTAAATCCAACTTCTACAAATGAAGCTTGTAGTTTATCAAACGGGCAAGTAACTATTGGAGCAGTAACAGGTGGTGCAGTGCCTTATCAATACAATTTTAATGGCTTAGGTTATTCAAGCACAACGTCATACCCAAACTTAAGTGAGGGTACATACACTTTATCTGTAAGAGATTTAAATGGTTGTATTTTAACAGCCTCTTCTATTGTTTTAACGAATACTTCAGGTCCTACTTCTGTAATAGTTACCGCTACTAGTTCGACATGTAATCTAAATAACGGAAGCGTATTAATCGGAAGTGTAACAGGTGGATTAGCACCCTATCAATATGATTTTAATGAAATTGGATATTCATTGACAACAAGTTTCTCAAATTTATCCGCAAGTTCATACACACTTAGTGTTCAAGATGGAAATGGTTGTATTCTAGATGCACCCGCTGTAATTGTAGGTAATATTTCAGGTCCAAACGATTTAACACTAATTTCAATTGATGCTTCTTGTGAAAAAAACAATGGTGAAATCAATATTACAAATACTAATGGCGGAACAGTTCCTTATACTTATAGTATTGACGGAACTTCATTTTCGACCATTGTTTCATTTACTAATTTAGTAACAGGAACTTACTCCTTAACCGTTAAAGACGCAAATGGATGTTCATATAGTGAAAGTAAATTCATCATAAATAATCCATCACCAATTGCCAACTTTAATTTTGATCCCGGAGTAATAAAAAATGAAAAAGAAGATATTTCATTAACGGATGAAAGTACTGGTAATATAGTGAGTTATGTTTGGTTTGTTCCAGATGGTGTTCCTACTGGAGACACAACAAAAAACTTCGCTACAAAATTTAAAAACTTTGAAGAAGGATTTTACCCAATGACATTAATTATCACTAATGAATTTGGTTGTATTGATTCTATTACAAAATACATAGAAAGACGAATAGATCCAATAATCTATATCCCAAACACATTTACTCCAGATGGAGATACGCACAACAATTCATGGGAGTATTCATTAATTGGATTAGATTTAAGTTTTTTCAATATGCGTGTTTTTAATAGATGGGGAACAGTTGTATGGGAATCAAATGATCAAAATGCTTCATGGGATGGGAAATTCAAAGGAGAAATGGTTCAATCAGGAACATATACTTGGACTATGATAGCTAAAGACAATATTGAAGACAAACATTTATATTTGAATGGAAACTTAAATGTCTTATATTGATTGATAAAAAGAATAAATGATCAAACGGAAAGTAAAATGAGGTTGTCTTAATAAGATAACCTCATTTTTTTTAAAAAAAAATTTCGTAATTAAGAATTTGATATTATTTATATTTTCTTTTATAACCATTCAATTGAGAATAACGAAACATTTAACTTAAGAGATATTCAAGGTAAAACTATACATCCAAAAATAATTGAATCGAAAAATTCATTTGTAAATCAAAAATTAAAGATTACTCCTATTATTCTACTTGCTACTTTTGAAGCCAATATTTTTAGCATTGGGGATTCTTTTAAAATAAATAACATATATGTTTAAAATTACTACAAAAACTCATTAATCTAGTAAAGACAACCTTTGTCTGGCACTATAAAGTATAAATTATTAGGCCAGTAAGTAAAACCAATAGCCATTAAAAAACATGGACACTGTGCAAAATCAGTTTTCAAAAATTGTCCTGTAGTGAAAAAGCTTAACATAAAACAATTCAAGCATTTTTGATTTGTTGAATTACTTAAATTAAAATATTGCTATTTAGTATACATTTTAATGTTGATATTTCAACACTTTACTAATGAGTTAAAAGTGATAATGAGTTTAATTTAGACTCTTTTTTAAATTTACAATAATAATTAAGACTTATTAAGATAAAAAAAATTATTATTAATCATTTCAAAATCAATCAGTTAAAAAGTAGTGGTAGTTAAATGGTACATGAAAAATTGTGTATTTTTTTAAATCTTAATAACATTGCATCGTAATACTAAAAACAAAACTTATGAAAAAATTTACTAAAAAAAATACTATCTTTTTAATAATGATGGTAATTAAATTTTCAACTTTTGGACAAGTTACAGATACTATATTAAAAGAAGGTTTTAACACCATTCCATCTTTATCTCTTCCTACTGGATGGATTACAACTGCGGGCTCATCGAATTATACTTGGGGAATCCTTAATTGGAATGGGCCTGCGGCAAATTTTTACAGCCATTCAGGTACAAGTTGTGCTTTTAGCAGTTCAGATGGATTCATACCTGACGCTTACTTAATAACTCCTAATTTAACAATTAGTGATACATCATATCACTTGAGTTTTTGGATTTCAGCTGGTGATGCAAATTATTATAGTGAACATTATTCCGTTTTAGTATCTGAAACAGGAACTAATTTTGCTGATTTTAATCCTATATATAGTGAAACTCTTACCTCTGGTGATCCTGATGGATCAATTAGTTATAAAAAGAAAACTTTTTCATTAGCAGCTTACAATGGAAAAAATATTTATGTAGCATTTAGACATAGTGATTGTAATAATCAATATATGTTAAGATTAGATGATGTTTTGGTTTCAGGGACAAAAAAAGATCATACTGGTATTTCAGTACTAAATAGTCAAGAACTGATTAATGTTTATCCAAACCCAACATCAACTAGTATTAACATAACAAATGTAAATAATCCTTATGTTGATATATTCGACAATTCAGGGAAACTTGTTTTAAATTCGACTAATAATTTTATAAACTTAGAATCATTGAATGATGGAATTTATACAGTGAAAGTAAAAACTGAAAATTCAATAATAATTAAAAAAATAAGTGTCATTAAAAATCTATAATTAAATTAAATTCAATCACCACTACCTAAATCTTTTAAGTTGTACTTGTTTAGTAGTAAGTATATAGTATAGTATAGTTAGGTAAGTCAAAAGGGGACTTTTGAAATAATATAATTTTTTCAAAAGTTTCCTTTTTTCTTTAAATGATGTTTAAAATGGAAACATCATATAGAATATGCTATCATTTTTATAATTATAGTGCTTAAAAATTCAACTTTCGGAAGTTGCTGACAACATATTTTATGATGGTATTAATACAGTTAAAATTAAAACTAAAAAATTTAATAATAATTTAAAGAAACTAGAAGAACAGAGTTTGTAATAATAAAATTGTAAATTACTCTAGAATTAATTCAGGCCAAAATACTTTTCGTAAAAAAATATGGTTGAATCTTCTTTTACATAGGTAAATTCAATAAGGCTGTCTCAAAATGACAGCCTTATTTCAATTTAAATGTCGGAAAATTTGCAACCAAAGATATGATGAATAGAGAAATTGCCTTTAAAATGATGAGAGATGTTATTGATATTCGGATGGTGGAGTATAATGTGGAATTATTGAAGGGAAATAATGTTCAATTACAATTTTACTAATTTAGTTACATTTTTTTCCCATTTTCATTAATGATAATTAAATAAACTCCCGAATTTACATCATTAGTATCAATTGAAATTTTACTTTCGTGAGAAGAAATATTTTTTATAATTCTTCCTTGAAAGTCAACAATTTTAATTTCGCGATATAAGGGGTATTCAAAATCAATGTTAAATAGATCAATAAACGGATTAGGCCTAATTTTGAAATTTAATAATGAAGATTCTGTTAATCCATCAAATGCAGTACAATTAGAAGTAGTAGCTACTGATGAAAGTTTAGCAATTCTTAGGACAGGTACTGAATTTATATGTTCAAATAAACCAGCAATGTAAACTTCATTATTGAAAACTTCAACTTGATTTATATAAGAATCAAAAACATCATTATAAACACACCATTCAACTCCATTAAATTTCGCGACATTATTAGCAGATAATCCGTTCACCTTTTCAAATCTTCCTACTACATAAAGTTCTCCGTTTAACACACACATATCACTCACATATGCTTAAGACGACTCGGTTGATCCTTGTATATCAACTACTTCAGACCAATTAAAACCATCCCACACAGCTATTCTATTTCCCGGATTTAAAGCTCTGTCATATTTACTAAATGATCCACATACATATAATTTATCATTATAAACAAGCATATCAAGAATTTCAGAAAAACCACCGCCAATTCCATTTCCTAATGATTTCCATTCAACACCATTGTAATGACAAATATTATAAACTTAATCGTAAGGATAGGTTTCCAAAATTACTCCAGCGACATAAATTTCATTATTAAACTTTGAAATTACTTTAACAATACTTGTTTCAAATTTTGGAAAGTTATTTACATTTGTCCAAGTGATCCCATCATATTTTGCGATTGAATTTACTGATAATTGCAATGGTTCAATTTTAGTAAAAGGGCCCCCAACATACAAATCATTATCTATTACCGTCATTTCTGTTATACCAGAAGTTTCATTCCAATTATCTAAAAGCCCAAAATGAATTGAATCCCAAGCTGTACCATCCCAAACACCTATTCCCCTTGTCCAAATACTATCTCCAACAGTAAAATCAGTTACACTTCCGCCAACATAAATTTTATCTTGAAAACGAACAATATCAGTTAATGATACACCACAAGTATTAGTGCCCATAAAATTCATTAAACCCTCTGCTAAAACCGAAATATTTGAATTTATATCTACTTTCGCAATTCCACGAACCGTATCAACTCCGTTTAATCCAAATAATCCCCCCATGTATAATAAATTATCTACAGTGTCTGTATAAATAAATTTTGCATCAGTATTAATTTGGTTAGGTACTTCTATCCAATTTTGTGCAGTAGATTTACTAACAGTAAATAATATGAAATATGAGAGGAATATTTTAATCATTTAATTAATATTTTTTTGCTAATAGTATGGTAATTTATAGTTCCCAATTAAAATTAAATTATTACAATTTCCTTGATATAAATTTATTTCATGAATATGGGGAACATTTATATTAATTAAAAACTTTACTTAAGTGATTAGTAAGTATAAATATTTTTAAACAAAAAATAAGATAAAATCAAGTAATCTTAAATCAAATAACCAAAAAAACCGCAAAAAATAAAAAAATACAGGACAAATAGCGGAAAAGAAAAAAGCTATATAATTGATAAACAATCATCTAGCTTTCTTATTTGTGACCCTCGACGTAAAAAGTTCAAACTTATTAAAGGAGGATATTTTAAAAATACTGAATTTGAAATAAATGAACACATTTCACCTATATGTTCATATTTAATCAATTAATTGAACATATAGCTTGTTTCTCACATAAATTGAACATATATTTGCTATATGTACAAATAATTCAAAAAAAATGGACATGAGTAAAAGCATAAAATTTGATAGAACAATACCATTTAATAATTTGCCAGATTTACCATTATCGGAAGAAATTATTGATAAAGAAATATTGATGAAGTGGGGAATTGCATCGAGGGCTTTAGCTGAACTAAATAGGAATATTTTCAGAATTCCCAATCCTACAATGCTTGTGAACACAATTTCTTTACAAGAAGCCAAAAGTTCTACAGAAATTGAAAATATTTTCACTACAGAAGACGAACTTTATAAAGCGATATCAGAAACTATTAAAGAAGAGTTTGCGAATGCTTCAACCAAAGAAGTTTTAAGATATAGAGAGGCACTTTGGGAAGGATATTATTTAGTGAAAGAAAAAAACACTATTGATAAAAGCACTATTATCAAAGTATTTCAAAAGATTAAAAATTCTACTCAAGAATTAAGACCGCCACAATCCCAAATAGTAATTAGGCGTGGGCAAAGTGAATTACGTCCTGGAGAAATTATCTACACTCCTCCCAGAGGAGCAGGAATTATTGAGGGAAAAATAGACAATTTATTGAATTTCATGAATAATGATGAGACAATTGATCCATTAATTAAAATGGCCATTTCACATTATCAATTTGAAGCAATACATCCTTTCACAGATGGAAATGGTAGAACTGGAAGAATAATAAATCTACTTTATTTAATAGATCAAAAGTTGCTTTCACATCCCGTTTTGTATTTAAGTAATTACATCATTCAAAATAAAGAAGATTATTATTATCTACTTTCAGGTGTTACCCAAAGAAATGCATGGAAACCTTGGATAATCTATATGTTAACAGCCGTTGAGAAAACCGCAAATCATACAAATCAGATGATTGATGAAATAATGATTCAAATAGATGAAACATACAAATATGCAAAGTCTAAACTCAAATGGTATACGTTAGAAATAAATCAAGCATTGTTTTCACAACCTTATATCAAACAACGATTAATTGGAGAAATTACTGGATCAAAAAGTAGAACTACTTTAACTAAATATATGCAGGAATTGGTCCAGATGGGAATATTATCAGAAAAAATTGATGGGAAAGAGGTTTTTTATGTAAATAACGATCTTTTAAGGATTTTGAAAAATTAAGCTTAAAACGAATAGAAATATTACAAAACAATTATAAAAGTTCAAACTTATAACTTTATCCTGAATCTCAATTGATTCGATTGTTAAGCTGTTTATTTTGAAAAATTATCCGCTTGGGGTTTAGACATGAAAAAACCCTAATCTTCAATGAAGACTAGGGTTTCTATTAAATTGTGACCTTGTTAGGGTCGAAACTAGATTTATTCGTATTAATTTCATTTAAACTTAAAGCCTTGTATTTACTGAATTATAATTGATTTATAAATATTAAAAATAAGCTAAAACTAACCAAAATACGAACAGATAATAAAAATATGGGAACAATATGGGAACAGTAAAATGAATTGACTATCTTTGAGTATTCAATTTTCAATTATGGCGACAGTAAAATATTTTCTTAGAGGACAAAACGAACAACCGAATATTTATATCCGACTTCGTGACGGCATTAACACAGATTTAAAAGTTATTACTGGCTGGGTTATTAGTCCAAACTATTGGAGTATAAAAAAAGGAGTTATAAAAGATACTTCTGAATTTCAGGATAAAATTAATTTTCAAAATAAATTAGATAAATTGAAACTGAAAGTATTTGAATCTTTAAATGCTGACAAAGGAAACGGAACAGAGATAAACAAAGAATGGCTAAAAACTGTTATTGAAAAATATAAGAATCCAGCATTAGAAGAAAAAAGCGAATATTTAAGTCAGCTATTAACCGACTATAAAAATGAGATGAAAGTTAAAATAAATCTCAAAACAAAAAAGCCTATTTCAGACGCCACAATAAGAAATTTCAATACTACGTTTTCACGACTAGAAAAATTTGAAAAATATAAAAAGAAACGATATTTAATTTCTGACATAGATTTGACTTTTCATGCTGAATTTATAAAGTATGAAAAGAACGTTCTTACACTTGCTCAAAATAGTATCAGCAAAGACATAAAACAAATTAAAACCGTTTGCACAGACGCCAAAGACAAAGGCTATACAATCAATGAACAAGTACTCTCAAAAAAATTCAACGCCCCAACAGAACCAACACTTTTTGTAACCATCACAGAGGATGAAATTAAGAGAATCAAATTATTTAAAGGTGCTGACTATTACAAAAACACAAGGGATTGGTTAATTATTGGTTGTTGGACTGGTTGTCGTGTAGGAGACTTAATGCAATTGACAAATAATAATATCCTTACTACTCCCAAAGGACAAAGATTTATTAGATACACTCAAAGTAAAACAAATAAACAAGTTGACATTCCTATTCATTCTGATATACAAGAGATTCTAGACCGTTTAGGAAACTTCCCTAGACCTATTTCAGATCAACGTTTTAATGAATGGATAAAGGATGTATGTAAACATGAAGATGTTAAAATAAATGATTTAGTTCACGGAACAAGACAAAACCCTGACACCCATTTAAAAGAAGTTGGTACATTTGAGAAATGGCAATTAATACGCTCACATACTTGTAGACGTTCATTTGCTACGAACCATTACAATAAGTTACCAAACAAGTTAATAATGGCAGTAACTGGACACACAACAGAAAGAATGCTACTTAATTACATAGGAGAAACAGAGAACGAACATATTGACGACTTTTTAAGTGTGTGGGAAAATGATAAGGAATCAGAAAAGAAAATTGTTGAATTGAATAAAAAAGCAGACTAAAATATTGTTTAAATAAAAAAAAATGACTTATACTAGCACAAAAAAAAAATTAGATGATTTAAGACAAAAAGTAACCTTAAGCGAAATCATAAATTTTGATGATTTGTTAATGTTTTCCAATATTCGTCTTAGTCATATTACTCACAATGTTTTTTCAGATTATAAGGCAATATTACAGAGTGTTTCACTTAACCTTAATGATGAACAATATTATTCTTTATATTACTTAAAACCAGAGAAGAATCTTATAATAATCAATTTAATTGTAAAGTCTTTTGAAGAATCAATAAATATCTATACTGAATTTGATGATGAAGGTTTTTATATTTATGATGGTAATTGTGATTTAAAAAAAGCAGATTTTGAAGAACTAAAAAGCAGAATTGGAAGCTTAGTTTTAAAAATTAGAAAAAAATTCACTTCTATCGAACCTTTATTTGATAATCACATTGAAATAGACTTAAAGCCAAGCGAAGTAGAACTTGTTAATGTTGATTGTTTTGACCCTTTAATTTTTAAAGATCAAGACAGTTATGATTTGTTTTTATTTCTAGTTGAAAAATATGCTGTCAATAATTCAGTTTCCCAATTTTCTCAAATTTTTCATTGGTTAAAAGGGAATGAAAAAAGAATTAAAAACAATTCAGGTACAAAATATAGAAAATATGTAAAAATAAAATTTGAATTATCTGATAAATTTTCAAGAATAGAAGATGAAAAAAGAGATGAAAGACCAACTTTAAATGATTATTACAAGGGTTTTAATCAATTAAAATAAAGTTTGAGAAAAGTTTGAGAAACATTAGCTTTATGTGATAAAAACGAGAGTTAAGCAAAGACAAATATTTGTACATGTCAAATTAATACATGTATAAATGGAAAATTTTAAACTAGTACAAGTTACACCAGTAGAGCTGGCGAACTTAATTTCTGAAACAATTAAAACAGAAATTCAAGAACTTTCAAAACATTTGAAAGGATCACAATCATCTAAAGAGAATAAAGAATTTCTCGATCGTAAAGAGACAGCTGAATTATTCGGAGTTAGTCTTGTTTGTATACATGATTGGCAAAACAGCGGTATATTAAAGAGGTATAAGATGGGTCGACGAAACTTCTATAAGTATTCTGAACTATTAGAAACATTGTATAATTCTAATCGCTCTAAAAAATGAAAAATCAAAAAATAGAAAACAATAAAGGTGAAATTGTACATACAATTTATAACCTTATCCCATTAAGTAGATTTGGAAATTTTATAGAAGTAGATTTATTCACGAATAATATTAAAAAATCTAAATTATTCATACCATTAAATATTTGGAATGATGAAAAGGAGCTTCAAAAATTAATAGACTATTACAATTACGATAGTATAGAAAAAAATAACGCTAAATAGTTATGGAAAATGAACTAAAATTTGATATTGATATTCTGACAAAGGAGATTAATAATTTAATTGTTGAAAATCCACTTCAAAAAATAGCTGAAAGTTGCAAAATTGATTTAAGTGAAGAGTTGAAACCGCCACCAGTTGCAATGAAAGTTAAAAGCTTTGATAAAATGATTCCATTATTTACAAAAGGAAACTTTTCAATAATTGCTGGTCCTCCAAAAAGTCGTAAAACTGGATTCATTTCAATGATGATGGCTACTGCTATTACTGGAGAGTTTCAAAACTTCTTTAATTGTCCTAATAAAGGCTTAAACCTTCTATTTGACACGGAACAATCAAAATTTAAAGCTCAACAAATTGGTAAAAGAATTTGTTATTTATCAAATATAAAAATGCCTGACAATTTATTGATTTATTCCTTAAGGGAACATGATCCTGATCGAAGATTAGAAATTATTGAAAGTGTGATTGAATCACATGATAATATAAATTTTGTTGCAATTGATGGAATAATTGATTTAGCAATTGATCCAATTTTACAAGCAGAACAAGCGCAAAAAATTATTCAAAAGCTTATGATTTGGACTGAAAAATATAATATTCATATCACTTGTGTACTACATTACAATAAGAACTCATCTACTCTACTAGGCCATCTTGGTAGTTTTGGACAAAGAAAAGCCGATGCAGTAATTGAGATCACAAAATCAAAAGATAATGATGAGGTTTCAATCGTAACTGCAATAGCTTGTCGAGAACGTGAGTTTGAAACGTTTGCTTTTACAGTTGACGAATTTAATAATCCTTACATCTTAGAAGATTTTGAAATAAAGAAAAATAGAGAAGTAAGAGATAAGCCTATTAAAAAAGTTCCGTTTTCTATTCTAAATATTGATGAAAATATACAAAATAAAATCATAAATCATGTATTTAAAATTCAAAAAGAACAATCTTATACTGAATGTTGGAGGAATATTAAAACTTCAATTGCAGAAATAATAAGTTTTATTGGTGATAATATTGCTAAAGATGTAGTTACAACTTGGATACAAAATGGTAAAATAATTAAATCAGGTAAAGGAAAGAAAACAATTTATACAAAGTCAGGGCAAAGAACAATAGAGGTTTAACGGTTTAATCAGTTTAAACCTATAATTTAAACCTTAACCCAGTTTACAAGTTTAAGCCCTCCTATATCTATAGGAGGCTATTAAACCTTAAACCTTTAAACCGATGAAAAAAGAATGGAAAAATACAGATACCTTTTAGAGCCATACAATGGAATAAACAGCCGTTTCACTTGTCCAAGTTGTCAAAAGACGAATAAGACGTTTACAAGATACATTGACAATGAAACAGGAGAATATTTACCAATTCAATATGGAAGATGTGAGCGTGAAAATAATTGCAATTACTTTTTAAATCCTTATTCAGATGGCTATAATAAAGATCATATTTTATCTAAAAAACAACACTATAAAAAAAGCGTCTCTAAAGACATTAAAACTATTGATAAACAATGTAGTTATGTTTTACCAGACAATCTTTTAAAAAGCCTAAAATGTTATGAAAACAATCAGTTTATAAACTTTCTTTCGAGACATTACGGTATTGAAACAGTTCAATCTTTAATAGCTAAATATTATATCGGAACGTCTTCACATTGGAAAGGTTCAACAGTCTTTTGGCAAATTGATATAGATGGGAAAGTTAGGACTGGTAAAATAATGCAATACAATAGCGTTACTGGACGAAGAGTGAAAGAACCGTTCAATCATATTCAGTGGGTTCATAAGGTTTTAAAAATCGAAGAATTTAGACTTAAACAATGCTTGTTTGGGGAACATTTATTGAAAGGAAATAATAAACCAGTTGCAATTGTTGAAAGTGAAAAGACTGCAATTATTTCAAGTGTACATTTTCCTAAATTCAATTGGTTAGCGGTTGGTTCAATTACTAATTTAACAATAGATAGATGTAAAGTATTATTGAATAGAGATACTTACCTATTTCCTGATTTACAAGCGTTCGATAAATGGAACTTAAAAGCCAAAGAATTAGGATTTAAAATCTTTGATTATTTAGAATTAAACGCAACAGAACAAGAAAAAAACAAAGGACTAGATTTAGCGGATTTCCTAATATTAAATTCAAAATAATTAACTATTCAATTTAAGATCTCCACAAATTACTTCTAAAAGCTCGGCTGGATTAATTTCAATCGAAAGCGCAATTAAATACAATTCACTAGCTTTTAGTTTTGTGTTCTCATTTAAAGTTAGTTCATTGATTCGAACTTTACTCAATCCAGTCCTACGAGCGACTTCTGATTTATTAATAGCTCGTTTTGCTAAATATATTCCAAGTTTCGTCATGAAAACAAATCTCAGATAATAAAATTAACATTAGAAATTATGCGTCTATTTAGACATTTATCATATACATTTGTATATCTAAGGTTAATGAATTTTAATCTTGAAATAAAATAATCGAACGTAATAATGGTTTTGTATTTGCTTGTTGCTGTGTAAGACTTAATTTAATAACACTCAAATGAAGAATTTAAAACACTTTTTTTTAATTGCTATTTCAATAATAATGGCTTCATGTACAATTCAAAAGCGTATGTTTTTACCTGGTTATCATGTAGAATATAAAAAAAACAATCCAAAATTCGCAAATGAAACAGTAACAATTATTGATAATTCAGCACAAAAAAACCATCTTAAAAATGAAAATGTTAATCTATTTACGAAGAATATAAAAAACAATGCTATTACGCCAGATTCAAAGGACACTTTTAGATTAATAGAAAACATAAATATTGTTCCAATTAACAATTTATTCAATTTAAATCAAAAAGAAAAAATTACTATTTCTAAAAACAAGGTTTTAAATAAGTCAATTAGCTTTTCAGATAAAAAAATAGTAAATTCAAATAAAAAAAATAAAAGGATTAGCAAACCTAATAATGATAGTAATTCTGCAACAAGGGGCTTGGGCTGGGTAATATTCCTTATAGGGCTTGGCATTGCAATTTTCATTAGCCTCCTAGTAGGTCTTATATTGATGTTTTTAGGACTTTTATTCATAATTGCTGGTGGAAACAAAAAAAATAATTCAGTAAAAGAAAAAAGCAAACCGGATCAATATATTGAAGTAGTTTATTTAAAAAATGGCAGTATAATTAGAGGAATTATTATAGAACAAACTCCAAATGTTCAAATTAAAATTCAAACTAAAGACGGAAGTGTTTTTGTTTATAAGATGGATGAAGTTGAAAAAATTACCAAAGAATTAGAAAAATAAAAGATTTACGTTTTTTTCCATTAAGGAAAGACTTATTTATACCAACTCGTCAAAATAAAATAATTCTAATTTAATCAATCATGAAAAAATACTTTCTATTTATAATTATAATTTTAAGTACTATTTCTGTTAATTCTCAAACAGCTGATGAATATTACAAAAAAGCAAATATTAAACGTGATTCAGCTGATTGCGAAGGAGCTATTCCAGACTATACCAAAGCAATCGAATTAAATCCTTTTAATGCTTTGTATTATGAAGGAAGAGCATTCTGTATCAAATATACAGAAGTAGATAAAGCCTTATTAGATTACAACAAGGCAATCGAATTAAGACCTGCCAATGATGAATTATTCTATGCAAGAGCAGATTTTAAAGATATTTTTTTAAAAGATTATAAAGGTTCAATTGAAGACTACACAAAAGCAATCGAATTAAACCCTGAAAACGACTCATATATAGGAGGAAGAGGGGGTGTGAAATGGTTCTTAGAAGATTATCAAGGAGCTATTGAAGACTACACAAAAGCAATTGAATTAAATCCCAAATTTGGATATTACTACTATTATCGAGGACAAATAAAATCGGAATTAAAAGATTATAAAGGAGCCCTTGAAGACTATAATAAAGCAATTGAGGTAACTTCTAAAGATGATTATTTAGATAATCGTTGGTATATTTCAAGAGCAAATGTAAAGATTGAGTTAAATGAATTTAATGCAGCGATTTTAGATTTTAATAAAGCAATTTTGTTAGATCCCGAAAATCAAGAATTTTATTGTGCTAGGGGGAATGCAAAAATAATGATTCAAGATTATCAAGGAGCGATTCTTAATTTTAGTAAGGCAATTGAATTGAATCCAGCAGATTACAAATCGTATGCGGATAGAGGATATGCAAAATATTTGTTAAAACAATATGTTAATTCAATTGAAGACTATAATAAAGCAATAAATTTAAATCCTAAATTGAGTTATGCCATTTTATGGCGTGGAAAATCTAAACTAGAACTAGAAGATTATAGAGGAGCTATTTCTGATTTTGATCTAGCTAATACTTTTACCGTAAATCAAGATGCTATATTTTTTTATAGAGCTGAAGCAAAATTTAAACTAAAAGATTATGATGGAGCTATTCTTGATTTTAATGCTTCTTTAAAATTAGATCCTAACAATGCTAGTTCATATTTTAATAGAGGTCTTTCAAAAATAAGCTTAGAAGATACAGATGGGGGGTGTTTAGATTTAAGTAAAGCGGGGGAGTTAGGAATGAAAGAAGCTTATGATCTAATAAGGCTTTTTTGTGTAGAATAATTGATATTGAACTTTTTCTTACTTTTTTACACCTGATTCAAATGCGTAACCTGTACAGCCATATTTCAGACCTTAATGAAATATCTTTCCCCTAAATTATTATTAAACAACTTGTTTACAATGTGTTATGTTAGAGTATTGGTGGTCATCTGTCTTATCGTAATACAAAAAAACTACTATTGCTTAATAACATATTTTACACGCCCTTTTACCGTATGTGTTAATTGCTTTTGTTTGTGTCACAGCTATAATTGTATGAGTACAAGCCTTCAAACCTCTGCATAATTTTGATTGATGATATGCAACAGAAGTTGAACTATCACACACGTAAACAGTTGTATCAGCTGAAAAAGAAGTAATAATAAATAATGATAATGCTAAAAATATTTTATGTAGTAGTTTCACTCTGTAAATTTACAATATTTCCTTACTAGAAATACATATTAAACAGACAACCTATACGTTTCCTGATTTTTTATTTAGAAGAGGAAGTCGATCAAATATTGATGGGGGGTGTCTTTTTCGGAATTATACAACTTGTTTTTTTGCCTTTTTTATCACAGCTTTCTGGAAAGTAACTTGATCCCCAAATTGTCTATAATTAAATTAAGTATTGATGAATATCGACTT
>CANJKA010000032.1 GCA_947474675.1 Flavobacteriales bacterium | reverse complement strand
TGAATAAATATGACTGCAAAAGAATACAATATCTCAGTGGATGCATATTCGGATAATATTTTTCGATTTGCACTAAAACAGCTCAGAAATGAAATGTCTGCTAAAGATATTGTACAAGAAACTTTTACAAAGGTTTGGATAAAACACGAAGAAGTAAGTTTCGAAAAGGTGAAGTCTTATTTATTTACAACAGCATATCATGCAATAGTAGATTGGGTGAAAAAAGAAAAAAGAAACGGAGATTTTGAAGCTGTAAGTGACACAATTAGTAGTGAACAAATAGCCTCTTGTGATTTACAAGAAGTATTGCACGAAGCATTGAGTAAACTGCCGGAAATTCAAAAAACGGTTGTTTTGTTAAGAGATTATGAAGGATATAATTATTCCGAAATAGCAGAAATAACAAAATTGAGTGAATCTCAAGTAAAGGTGTATATCTTTAGAGCAAGAAAAACACTTCAAGAATATATTAAGGATTTAGATTTAGTTTTATAAAAGATGGAAACAATTAATTCAACAAATTACGAAGCATTTTACCTCGACTTTCTGGAAGGAAATTTGAACGAGGAAGATACTGCCTTGTTATTTGTTTTTCTTGATGAAAATCCAGAGTTTAAATTAGATGATTCTGAATTTTTCACTATTGAAGACGATTCAATAACATTAGATAATTCATACAAACAATCATTAAAACAAGTTCTCTTTGAAGAAGAAAATGTTACAGTATTGAATGTAAATTCATTTTTGATTGCTCAAACTGAAAAACAATTATCTCCTGCTAAAGAAAAACAATTAGAAGAATTTATAGCTTCAAATCCAATTTATTTAAACGACCAAAAATTATTTCAAGCAGCACATTTAAAAGCAAATTTAGAAGAAGTTTATTCTGAAAAAAATGCACTTAAAAAAGCTAGAAAAATTACTTTATGGCCTTTTATTTCTTTAGCAGTTGCTGCAAGTATAGCTTTACTAATTTCATTCGGAAATTTCATTATTAATGATCCTTTACCATTAGCTCATAATAAAACTGTGACATCTAAAGATTCTGTTCAAGTAGATAAACCTATTAACCCAACTTCTGAAAAAAGAAAGGTTAAATCGGTTGAATCAATCCAACTTGAAAACAATTCTGCTACAACTCCTTTAGTTGCTAAAAACAATACTGAATTAAATATCTATATCCCTCAGAATACGGAAGAAAAAAGTCCTGAAAAAGCAGTTGTTAAACGAATGAAATCTTTAAAGATTAAACATTTCGAAATTAATGACGACTTATTAGAGCCTTTAAAATCGAAAGGTTATTCAAAACAAATTAAGGTTAGGCCTTCTGAAGATTCATATACTAATTTAGGATTTAATCAAATGCAGAATCCGATTATGCCTATTACAAGTAAACTTTCAGAATTAGTGAAAAAAGATGTGGACTTTAGAACAGCTAAAGCAACTTCAAAACATTCTGGTGGATTTTACATTAAGATTGGAAAATTGGTCATTTCTCATACGAATTCATAATTACCTCAAGTTAATTAAATTCATTAACGTATTTTAATTTGCTTTTAGTTTTAGAAAATTTTTAAAACAATTCAAAAAAGAAAACACATGATAAAATTTACTAAACATTATTTAATGTTTGTTTTAGCGATCTCATTAAATGGAATTTCTCAAACGAACAATGAGTTTTTGAATCAGATTAATACTCAGTTTCAACCAGACACAGCATATATTCAAGAAGAAGTTTGTGTTCTTCTAACTAAAAAAAGTGAATTAGCTGTTGCTTGGATTGATAGAAAAAAAGGAACTGATGAAAAATTAATTTCTTATACAATCTCTTACCAAAATAAAACGAAATGGTATCCGATTAGAACTTACGATTCAAAAGAATTTATATGGACAGGAAATCCAGCTTTTGCAGAAGATGATAATAATAACATCTATCTAGTCTCCATGTCAATTGATTATTTTACAAATCATATTCCAACAGCTGCAATTTTAGAAATTTGTAAAACGCAAGATGGTGGACAAAATTGGTCAGATTGGACAACTATTAAAAGAAATAATGATTTAGGTTCAAACATGCCTGATAAACCTACTATAATTGCAAAAGGTGATGGAGAACTGTTTTTAAGTTATATTAATTTTAACTTACCTGAAGGTAAATTTTTAGAAGCTAAAGGAGATGTTGTATTCACAAAATCAACTGATCATGGTAAAACTTGGAGTAATAATATTCTTATTGACAATAAAAGAGGATGGAAACCTAATACAATTTTTAAAATGATTCTTACTGGAGAAGCTGATATGGGTGAACAAGGACCTTCTTTAAGTTTTGTAGGGAATAACATTTTATTATCATACGGTTCGTATAAAGGGAAAGGGATTTGGCTAACAATTAGTGAAGATTTGGGCAACTCATTTGGCGAAGTAAAAAGAATAGCTAAAACTGAGACTCCGCTACCAGTAACTGATATTATTACTGATAATAAAAACAGAATTATTATAACGGTATTCAATCCTCACGGTGTCGGGAAAGCATATATTCTAGAAAGTAATGATGGCGGAAAAACTTTTGAAAAACCAAAATGTATTTCTAAAAATGCATCATTATTAACTGGTAATTTTGACCAAAAAGGAAATGTTATTTTACTTTGGAATGAAAAAACAAAAGAAAACGTAGACACTAAATATATGGTTATTGGAAAAGACGGAGAAAAAAGTTATTCTTTGTATTCAGATAAAAAACCAATTACTAAATTTTATATTGGTGCTTATCAAGATCTAGTTGTAGATGAAAATAATATTATCCATTTATTTTGGATAGACTGGTCCATCGAAGGCGGAAAGTTAATTTACTCAACATGTAAGTAAACGAATTAGATGTAATCAAATAACATAACTAATCCCTATTAAAAAAATTGAACTTTCAATAAGTCCTGAGCAATAAAACTCAGGGCTTTTTTCTTTCTGCTGAATTATTAATAAAAAAGTAATTCCTAAGAAAACATAAAAAAGTAGATTGTGTAATAAAAGAGGTTTACAGAAAATTACTAAAACAAAATAAATCAAAAGTAAAAGAATACTTACTCTTTTTGACCTGTTAACTCCTACAAGTTGTGGAATCGTTTTTTGTTTAGGAGAATCATATCCTATATCTCTAATGTCAAAAGGAATGGTTACTGCAAGTATATAGAAATAATGACTTCCAACAAATAACCAATTTTTCAATTCAAAATTGTTTTCATTAACTAATTGAAATCCACCTATTGCGATAATCCAAATAAAGGAAATTAGATGGATTTTTAAATAAGGAATGTCTCTTAAACTTTTCTTTTTAATTTGATAGACATAAAATAAACTAATTAAGGCAGAAAAACTCAAAATAGAAAACCCAATTATACCCGAATGAAAAATTTTAAAAAAACTATAAATCAGAATCATTAAGCTAATTCCTGTCAATAAAAATTGTTGTTTTTTATGATTCCTGAGCCACTTAACAAGATTTGTAGGGTTTGAATTTGACTGTTTTTCTTTTATAAATCGTTGGATGTTATACATGAAAAATGAAGAAGAAAAAACAAAAAAAGAATACCATTCAGCATGATCCAATTTTAGTTGATGACAAATACCAAAAGAAAGCATTCCAACAGATAAACTTACAACGAAATTAGAATAAATGATATGTTGTAAGAAACGTTGAATCGTCTTTTAAATTAGTTCGTTTAGAACACGGTCAACAGGAATCAACTCAATACATTTACACAATTTCCCTTTTTGACAAGTCGGACATTGCTCATCATTCACAACAATATGAACATCTGATCCTAGAGCTTTCCATCGTCCTGGATGAATTGGTTTTCTAGGAGAAAATAAACCGACAGCATGAATTGATAAAAAACCAGCAAGATGAAAAGGTCCAGTTGAACAAGCAACCAAAGATTCAGATTTTGAAATTAAATGAATCAATTGTGCCAACGTTAATTTTCCTGTAGTATCAATAATAGAACTAGAAAAATGAATTTGATCACGGATCAGTTTTCCTTCATTTTCGGTCCCAGTAAAGAAAACCATATATCCTTTTTTCTCTAATTTTAATGCCAATAAACGATAGTTTTCAAGTCCCCATTCTACGGCACTACCTTGAGATTTCGCGTGAAGTATTACTCTTTTATCAGATGAATCTAATTTTTTTTGTATAAATTCTGGTAAAACTTCATTTGTCGAATAAAACAATTTCGTGTATTCATTAATTTCTTCAAGAGAAGGTATTGCTTTCAATCCAAAAGGACGAAGTAATTCAAAATTTAACTGAGATTCGTGAAGAGGAGATTTTTTTCTCGTAAAGTTTACTTTTTCTGTACATGTCAAAAAATGAAAAATACGATGAGATGTTCCTACTCTTACTCCAATTTTAGCTTTTTTAGAAAACTTGGCAATTTCTTTATTAGGAAATACATGAACGATTGCATCTGCATTTAAATTTTTTAAAAATGCTACTTTATCTTTATCTACACCATTTTCAGTTTCTTTCCAATCAGCAAATTGATCAATTGATGAAAAACAGTCAATAACAGGTTTCGTGTAATTATTACCTAAAAAAATCAAATGAACATTCGAAAAATTTTCTTTAATCCAAGCGCATAAAGGTAATGTTAGCATGACATCTCCAATACTATCAGTTCTACTGATAATTATGCGTTTGTTTGTTAAATCTATTTCTTGACTCATTTATTTAATTCTCTTAATTTTTTATATTTTATGTATGTTGCGTAACCTGAAATTGCACAAATAAGAAATCCTTTTCTTCCGTGTAGAAATCCAAATTTGAAAAAGTAGTCTCTGATAAATTTTACCGCTGGACTAATAAATCGTTTTACAAACGTAGCTTTTTTACCTTTTGAATGCAGCATTTCAGCAGCAATTGGACTAAACTTTTTTGTTTGATTAATGTGTTCTTGAACTGTATAATAACTATAATGTAAACAATCTCCTTTCAAAAGAGTGGTGGCTAATGTCGTGTTAAATTCAAGGTTTTCATGAATTAAACCAGTCCATTTGACTTCTAATCGGTTAAATAATCTTGTTTTATTATCTGGATACCATCCGCCATATTTAACCCACGTTCCGCAATAATTTGTTAGACGATTAAAAGAATAACATCCTTGAAGTCCAGTTTTTTTAGCGTTTAATATGGCGTTTTTAAGTTCTTCTGAAAGAGCTTCATCGGCATCTAGAGAAAGTATCCAATCATTCTCAGCTTTTGAATTTGCAAAATTTTTGGTCTCAGAATACCCTTTCCATTCAGTTTGAATAAATTGAACATTATAGGATAGGCAAATTTCTCTGGTTTTATCTTTTGAAAAGGAATCAACTACGATAATTTCATCAACTATACCTCTTATAGATTCTAAACAACGAGCAATATTTTTCTCCTCATTAAACGTAATAATTACAGCTGAAATTTTAACCATCTCCTTTCTTTTGAAAGCGTAAGTAAAAGATTATTTTACACGTAATTGTTGTCCTGGAGAAATTCTATCAAGATTCACTCCTGGATTTAATTTTTTAAGTTGTTGTTGAGTAAGATTATGCTTTTGTGATATTTTAGTTGCAGTATCTCCTGACTTAACATTGTAATATTTTTTTGCAGGAGCGACTGGTTTAACTTTTACTTTTTCAACCGGTTTTTCCTTTGGTGTGATTGTTTCAACAGATGTTGTTGTAACACTACTTCCAGGTACTGAAATTACACGAATTTTTAATTTTTGACCAACATATAAAACCGAAGTTGTTGGAATTTTATTTTCTTTTAAAATTTCATCTACTGTTACTTCATATTTAGCAGCAATGATTCCAAATCCTTCCCCTCTTTTCACAACGTGATCAACTACTATATAAACAGGGGGAATATTTTTAACGGTTGTTACCAATTTTTCTTTTACAACAGGTGCAATTACAGGTACAACTCCAGCACTGTCAGTCGGATTAACAATCACTTTTATTGGTTCAGGAGCAAAAGTAGTTTTTTCTAATTTATATAATTCATCCTCTAAACTCACTAATTTTCCTATTTCTAAAAGTGGTCCTGAAATACATTGTTTAGGAGTTGTTTCAGGAATATAACTCGTTTTATAAACAGGATTCAATGTTTGAATTTCATCCAATTCCCAACCAGTCAATTTAGTAATTGTAGACATATGAATCCCACTGTTTAAACAAATAGTGTCTAATTGAGCATAATTCCACTTCGCTTCCATTGGAACAATGTTATGTTCTGCATGATAGGTTAACAAATATGCAGCTGCAATAAAATTGGGTACATATCCTTGCGTTTCTACAGGTAAAAATGGTCTTACTTCCCAATATGTTTTTTTTCCTCCAGAGCGACGAATCGCCTTATTTACATTTCCGGGTCCTGCATTGTATGAAGCTAACGCTAAATTCCAATCGCCATAAATACCATATAATTTTTTCAAATATCTACAAGCAGCATCCGTAGCTAATTCAGGATCCATACGTTCATCTATGTATGAATTTTCATTTAATCCATAATACAAACCTGTACGATACATAAATTGCCATAATCCTAAAGCTCCTGCATGTGATTTAACTTGCGGACGTAATCCACTTTCAATTACAGCTAAATATTTTAATTCAATAGGTAAATCATATTCAGCTAATTTTTCTTCAAACATTTCAAAATAAAGAGCAGATCTTCCTAAAACAACACGAGCAAAACTTCTTCTTTTATCTGCAAAAAACTTAATCGTTGATAAGGCAGCAGGAGTACAATCCAATTGAAAAGGACTCATTGCATTCATTTTCTCTAAACGTTCACAATATTCATCGTCTGTAAAATGAGGGATTTCACCTTTCTCATAATTCAATGCGTCTATAATGGAATCATAATTACTTTGATTGGCTACATCTGCATAAAAAGCATTCAATGTTTGCTCAACTGTGTTGATGAATGGATCAGCATTTAATGGAGCAGGAGTTATTTTTTTAATCGAATCTTTCGTTTGGGAAAAAGCGATTATACTTAATAAATTAAAAAAAACTACTGTAAATATCCTATTCATAAACGTTTATCCTTAAGCCATCTCAGTTAGATAGTGTGAGAAATTAAATAAATCTTTTTCTTTGAAATTATTTGCCATAACTTGAATTCCGAAAGGCATTCCATTTGAATGTTTTCCTAAAGGTAAAGAAATTGCAGGGTTCCCCGTTAAATTTGCATGAACAGTAAAAATATCCTGTAAATACATTTGGATCGGATCTTTAACTCCATTTAATTCAAAAGCTGTAGAAGGTGTCGTCGGCAGAATCATTAGATCATAAGTATCTAAAATTTCATTTGTTTTGTTTTTCAAAATACGACGAACCTTTTGCCCTTTGGTATAATAAGCATCGTAAAACTCATTTGATAGAACAAACGTTCCAGCCATAATTCTACGTTTTACTTCTTCTCCAAAACCTTCACTTCTCGAATTAATATATGTTTCTTCAACACCTGCAGCAATTGGGCTTCTATGTCCATAATGTACCCCGTCAAAACGAGATAAATTAGAAGAAGCTTCAGCAGTAGTTAAAACATAATACGTTGGAACCATATAGTCTAAATATGGAAACGAAACATTTTCAACTGTATGTCCGTCTAATTTTAATTGAGAAATAATTTCTTGCATTTTAGAGACAACTTCTGGATCAACACCTTTCGTTTCTAAACTTTCTTCTAAAACGGCAATTTTTAATTTTTTTGGTGTTTCAAAAGAGGAATAATTTTCCACTTCTCTTGAAGATACCGTATTATCATATTCATCTTTCCCTGCCATTATTTCTAAAAGCAAAGCAGAATCTTCTAAATTATTTGTGATTGGTCCTATTTGATCAAATGATGATGCATAAGCAATTAATCCAAAACGACTAATTCGACCATAAGTAGGTTTTAAACCAAATGTTCCAGTAAAAGAAGCTGGTTGTCTAATTGAACCACCTGTATCACTCCCTAAAGCAGCAGTACAAAGATTCGCAGCAACAGCAGCAGCAGATCCACCAGAAGAACCACCAGGAACAAAAGCGTGATTTAATGGATTTTTAACAGGACCAAAAGCAGAATTTTCGTTTGAACTTCCCATTGCAAATTCATCACAATTTAAACGTCCAATAACAATTGCATCTTCATCCAATAAACGTTGAACCGCAGTTCCTGTATATAAAGATTCAAATCCAACTAATATTTTGGAAGAAGCAGAAACTTTTTGTCCTTGAACACAAAGATTATCTTTTAAACCAATTACCATTCCTGCTAATCGACCAGCTCTTCCTTCTTTTATTTTTTGATCAACCAATATAGCTTGTTCGCGAGCAGTAGTATCAAACACTTCTAAAAAAGCATTTAATTCAGATTGTTCTTGAATTGCAGAGATATATCCGTCAACAATATTCAATACCGATTTACCCGAAGAAAGGGCATTCTTTACTTCAGCAAAAGTTTTATGCATTCGTTAAATTCTTTGTACTATTTTTTATCCTCTTCTATTTTTGAATCTTTTTTTTCATCCTCACCCTTAGATGCGTCTTTGAATTCTTTAACTCCTTGACCTAGACCTTTCATTAATTCTGGGATTTTTTTTCCTCCGAACATTAATAAAACTACTGCTAAAATCAAAATAACTTGTGGCGGACCAAAAACTCCTAAAATCATACTCTTTTGTATTAAATTCAATAATAGGTACAAAGTTACTTAAATAACATGAATTGAAAGGATTTAGACTTGATTAAGTGTTAAAAAGATAAAAAAAACGTCTTTTATTTCATTTAAAAACTTAAGAATAGTAAAGTTTACGCTTTCTTAATTTCAGAATACGTTCATTAAAGACCCCTTTAATCAATACAATTTAGATTTTTTGATTTTATAATAGAAATTTTGACCTTTTCCAAATAATTCAGTGAAATTCAATAACCTCACAAAAACATTGATTGTCAACTGAAAAATAATTTCAAAACTAATAAGTAAAAAAGCCACTTATTAAATAACAAGTGGCTTTATATTATAATAAAGAATAGATCTTATAATTTACGAGCAACTTCTGTTTCTTCGTAAGATTCAATAATATCTCCTGCTTTAATATCGTCAAATTTGTAAACGTTTAATCCACATTCGTAACCATGTTTCACTTCTTTCACGTCATCTTTGAAACGTTTCAATGAACCAAGTTTACCAGTATGAATTACAATACCGTCACGGACAACTCTAATTACAGAGCTACGTTTGAAGATACCTTCAGTTACGAAACATCCCGCAATTGTACCCACTTTCGTGATGTCAAAAGTCTCACGAATTTCAGCAGAACCAACGATTTTCTCTTCGATATCTGGAGAAAGCATTCCTTCCATTGCCGCTTTGATTTCGTCAATTGCTTTGTAGATAACTGAGTATAAACGAATATCTATTTGTTCTTGATCAGCTAATTTACGAGCAGCAACCGATGGTCTCACTTGGAAACCAATAATAATTGCATCTGATGCAGCCGCCAAGTTGACATCCGCTTCAGAAATTGCTCCAACACCTTTGTGTACAATTTTAATAGCAATCTCACCGATAGATAAGTTTTGTAATGAATCTGCCAAAGCTTCGATAGATCCATCCACATCTCCTTTTACGATAATGTTCAATTCCTTGAAATCTCCAATTGCCAAACGACGACCAATCTCATCCAAAGTGATGTGTTTAGTTGTACGTAAACCTTGCTCTCTGTGTAGTTGCTCACGTTTAGTTGCAATGTTTTTAGCTTCTTTTTCGTCACTAAGTACGTGGAATTTATCTCCAGCACTAGGTGCCCCATTGATTCCTAAAATAGAAACAGGTCTAGAAGGTTCAGCTTCTTTTAAAGAAACACCATGCTCATCATGCATTGCACGAACACGACCATAGTTACGACCTACTAATACAACATCTCCAATACGTAAAGTTCCAGCTTCAACCAATATGTTGGTTACAAATCCTTTTCCTTTATCCAAAGAAGATTCAATTACTGTTCCGATTGCATTTTTATTAGGATTCGCTCTAATATTTAATAATTCAGCTTCTAATAATACTTTTTCAAGTAAAGCGTCAATGTTTAAATTCTTTTTAGCAGAAATTTCTTGGCATTGGTATTTACCACCCCAATCTTCTACTAAGATATTCATTTGAGAAAGTTGCTCTTTAATTTTATCAGGATTTGCACCGTCTTTATCAATTTTGTTAATTGCAAAAACCATTGGTACACCTGCTGCTTGCGCATGAGAAATAGCTTCTTTCGTTTGTGGCATCACGTCATCATCCGCTGCAACGATAATAATTGCAACATCGGTTACTTGAGCACCACGAGCACGCATCGCTGTAAAGGCTTCGTGACCTGGAGTATCTAAGAAAGTCATTTTACGACCATCTTTCAAGATAAGTGAATAAGCACCAATATGTTGTGTTATCCCTCCTGCTTCACCAGCAGTTACGTTTGCATCTCTAATTTTATCTAATAACGAAGTTTTACCGTGATCGACATGTCCCATTACCGTAATAATTGGTGGACGATCTACTAAATCTTCTTCTTTATCTTCAACTGTAATAATTGATTCTTGAACATCAGCACTTACAAATTCAGTTTCAAATCCAAATTCTTCAGCAACGATTTGAATCGTTTCAGCATCTAAACGTTGATTGATAGAAGCAAAAATACCCAATGACATACAAGCAGAAATTACTTGAGTCGATTGAACATTCATCATCGAAGCTAATTCAGAAACCGTAACAAATTCAGTAAGTTTTAAGATACTCATTTGTAATTCCGCTTCATCCGCTTCATCTTGACGACGTTGAGAATTTACATCACGTTTTACTTTTCTATTTTTAGACGCTTTTGATTTACCTCCTTTGTTAGATAAACGAGCTAAAGTATCCTTAATTTCTTTTTGGATATCACGTTCGTTGATCTCAGGTTTAACAAATTTACCTTTGTTGAAATTCGCAGCACCTGGACCTGGTCTATAATTAGCTGGTCTTGGTGGACCACCTGGTCTAGGATTTGCAGCACCTGGAGTCGCAGTTGCTCCTGGAGCTCCTGGAGTACCTGGAGTTGCAGGTTTAGCTGGATCAATTTTCTTAATCCTTTTACGTTTTTTACGTGGATCATTTGCACCTAATGGTCTACCTCCACCTTGTGGTTTCGGTTTATTAACAGGTAATTCAATTTTACCAAGAACTGTCGGTCCAGTTAAAACTTTTCTTTCTACACGAATTGTTTCAATTTCTTTAGGAACAACCGGTTCTGGAGTTTCAACTTTTGGAGGCTCAACTTTTGGAGGTTGTACCTTTGGAGCTTCTGCCTTAACAGGAGGTGTATATGGAACATAAGGAGCTTTTTTAGGCTTCTCGTATTTCTTTTTATCTGGACGTGTTTTAGTATTTAAAGCATCTAAATCGATTCTTCCAACTACTTGAACTTGAACATCACCTTCACCAATCGTAACAGGTTTATCTGTTTCAGATATAATAATAGATTTAGGTTCTACCTCAGGAGTAGAAATAACTACAGGTTCAGAAACTGATTTAACTTCAACTTCTGGACTTGCCTGAACTATTTTAGCTACTGTTGGCGCAACAACATTACTTTGGTCAAAATCTTCTTTATTAAAAACAACACTATCACCCTCATCATCTGAGACTTGTGCTCCGTTTTGTCTTGGATCACGAATAGAAATCGTTTCTCTTTTCTCACGTTTTACACTAGTCATCTTAGACTGTTCTTTAAACGTTTGATCAGCTGCAAATTCTCTTTGAAGTAATTCGTAATGATCACCTTCCAATTTTGTGTTTGGATTGTTATCAATCTTAACACCTTTAGAGACAAGGAATTCTGTTAACGTAGAAATTCCTACGTTCAATTCACCTGCTGCTTTTCCTAATCGTATTGATTTTTCGGCCATAAAATTATGCGTCCTTTGTATTAACTTAATTCTTGTTACTGTTATGTCTTACCTAAGTGTGCCATTATTGATTAATTATCAAATTCTGCACGAAGTATTCTAAACACTTCCTCAACCGTTACTTGTTCTAGATCTGTACGTTTAACTAGGTCATCAACACCTAATTCTAATACTGATTTTGCACTATCACATCCAACAGCTTTTAATTCATCAATGATCCAACTTTCGATTTCATCAGCAAATTCTTCCAAATCAACATCCTCAACATCTACTTCACCATCACGGTAAACGTCTAATTCGTATCCTGTTAATTTTCCTGCCAATTTAATGTTGTGTCCTCCACGTCCAATAGCCAAAGAAACTTGATCTGGTTTCAAATAAACCTTCGCACGTTTTTCTTCTTCATTAATATCAACTGAAGTAATCTTTGCTGGTGAAAGAGCTCTAGTGATAAATAATTGTGGGTTACTTGTATAATTGATTACATCAATGTTTTCATTTTTCAACTCACGAACGATACCGTGAATACGTGATCCTTTCATTCCAACACATGCTCCAACTGGATCAATTCTGTCATCATAAGATTCAACAGCAACTTTTGCTCTTTCTCCTGGTTCACGAACAATTCTTTTAATTGTAATTAATCCGTCAAAAACTTCAGGAACTTCTAATTCGAATAAACGCTCTAAAAATTCAGGTGCTGTTCTTGATAAAATAATAACTGGATTACTGTTACGCATGTCAACTTTAGCAACAACTGCACGAACTGGCTCTCCTTTTTTGAAATAATCAGATGGAATTTGTTCTGATTTAGGTAACAATAATTCGTTTCCTTCATCATCTATAACCATGATTTCTTTCTTCCAAACTTGGTAAACCTCTCCAGTAACAATCTCTCCAATTTTTTCTTTGTAAACTTTGTATAGATTGTCTTTCTCCAATTCCATAATTCTAGAAATCAAATTCTGACGTAAAGAAAGAATATTACGACGACCAAAATCACCAAATGTAAACTCTTCAGTTACTTCTTCACCGATTTCAAAATCAGGTTCAATTTTAGCAGCATCAGATAAAGCGATCTCAGTATTTTGATCTTCTACCTCTCCGTCTGCAACAATTTCTTTATTTACAAATATTTGAACATCTCCTTTATCGATATTTACGATAACATCAATGTGCTCATCTGTATTGAATTTTTTCTTCAACATTGCACGGAAAACATCTTCCAATACGTGTTGCATCGTTGTTCTATCGATGTTTTTTAAGTCTTTAAACTCTGAAAATGATTCAACTAATTCCAAGCTATTCATACTGCTCTTTTATTTAAAATGTAATAACAATTTTCGTTTCTTTGATCGTATTCATTGGTAAAACAAACTGTTCTACTATGGTTTCTTTTTTCTTTTTACCTTCTATCTTTTCAACTCTTGAAACTTCGATTTCTATTTCCGTTTCGTTTGCTGCTTTCAATAATCCTTCACGTTGAGTTCCATCTGCCATTAATAATTCAACTGATCTTCCAATGTTTTTGATGTATTGATCTAATACTCTTAAAGGTCTATCAATTCCAGCAGATGACACATGTAATTCAAAATCTTGTTCTTCTCTATCTAAATTATGTTCTACATTTCTAGATACAGCCATACAATCTTTTACTGAAACTCCACCAACATGTTTGTCGATTTCAATGTTAATTGCATTCTCTTTTGAGATAGTTAATTCCACCAAAAACAGACCATTGTCTAATTCAGCGAATCGTTCATCAATTAATTCCAGTACTTTTGTTTTACTAATCATGCCTTATAAAAAGAGGGGACAATCGCCCCCTCATTTGTTGATATACTACGTAATATTGGTGCAAAGATACTACGTTTTTTTAAATAATACACTATTTATCAACAATTTTGTTTCATTACTCATTCTATTTATCGAACTTTGCAAATAAAAATGTTAATCGAAGTACACGATAAAATAGTTTCAACTCAAATTTTCGAACGTAAATTTGTGTGTGATTTAACAGCTTGTAAGGGTGCTTGTTGCGTTCATGGTGATGCTGGAGCCCCATTAACAATGGAGGAGGCATCAATTTTAGAAGATGATCTCGATAAGATTATACCTTTCATGCGTGAAGAAGGAATCGCCGAGGTTCGTAAAACTGGGGTTTTTTATATTGATCAAGAAAATGATATTGCCACAACTTTAGTGAATGCTCAAGAATGTGCTTTTGTTTATTTTGATGATGCTGGAATTACTAAATGTGCTATTGAGAAAGCAAATAAAGAAGGTAAAACTGAATTTAAAAAACCTATTTCTTGTCATCTTTATCCTATTAGAGTAAAAGAATTTAAAGATTTTACAGCCTTAAACTACAATGAATGGAATATTTGCGAACCTGCTTGTGCTTGTGGAGAGAAATTAGATGTTCCTGTTTTCCGTTTTCTAAAAGAACCTATCATTAGAGCTTTTGGTGAGAAATTTTTCGATGAATTAGTAATTGTTGATGAAGAGTTATCTAAAACCAATCAGAAATAGATTGATTCTTTGAATCAAAGCAATAATATTCAGTTTTTTATTGTTGTTTATGTTTTTTTTATTAAATTCGTTTGCTACATATTAAAATGAATTCTATGAAAATTATTGCTCTTTGTTTTTTAATTTTTTTATCCGTTAATCATTCAACTTTTGGACAAATCTCTTTTGATAATGGTCTTACATTCTATACCGACTCTAGTAAAACAAACCTTTGTAACGGAGTCTTTAGAAAGTTTTATCCTGGTTTTAAAATTAGAACCATGACAAATTATTTAGATGGGAAATTGGAAGGGGAATGCATTGAGTATTTTATTAATGGTCAAATTAAAAATCAATTAAATTTTAAAAATGGCCTTTTAAACGGGGAAATAATTGAGTATTATGAAGAAACATTAGTCATCAAAAACAGATATATTTTTGTGAACGGTTTAAAAAATGGAGAAAGTTTTAGCTATAACACAAATGGAGAAGTGTTGGAAAGGAAAATATTTGTAAATGATATTCTTCAATAATCTATCGTATTTTGAGGTTAAAATTATTATGAAAATTTAGTTACTTGTTGTTTTCCTTTTATCTAAATTTGTAACATGAAAAGGATTTTAATTTTTGGAATTATCATTATCACTGCTATTTTAATTGCTTATTCTATGACTATTAATGTCAAAGAACCATTGCCGATTATAAATCCTATTGACCTTAACAAGGAACTCGTTGATTCATCTTTATTAAGAAAAGGTTTTGGTCATACCATTGGTAGTTTTTCGTTTAAAAATCAAGACGGAATTACTATTACAGATAAAGAAGTCAACGGGAAAGTATTTGTCGTTGAATATTTTTTTACTACTTGTGGTACAATTTGTCCAAAAATGAATGTTCAAATGCAGCGTGTTCAAAAAGCCTATGAAGGGATTGATCAATTTAAAATTCTAAGCTTTACCGTAAATCCAGAAGTTGATACCGTTGAGCAAATTAAAAGGTATGCAATATCACATGGAGCAAAATCTAATCAATGGTTTTTCCTAACTGGGAGTAAAGAAAAATTATATGATGCTGCTCGAAAATCCTTTTTTGTATTAAAACCAAGTGAAGCACAAAATCTTGGAGATGCTGGAAGTGATTTTATTCACACGAATAATTTTGTCTTAATTGATAAAAAGATGCGGATAAGAGGTTATTATGATGGAACGTCTATTCACGAGGTTGACAAATTAATTAAAGATATCGAAACTCTTATTAACATTAAATAGAAATTTCAGATACCCTGACATGTTCTTCGAACTATAGCTAATCATCAAATAAAGATCGGTTTGATTCGCGAAGAATCGACACAAAAACAAAATTAATGCTAAGATTATAGTTGTTTTAATCAGTATTTATTTTAGAATTTCAAATGTATTTATTATTTTTAATTAACGTATGGACTTCCGAAGCAGCCCCGAAGTGACTCGCCATATATTAATCAACCAGGTCTTAAGTTTCGTTAATTTTAGAAATACAAATTCTTTCAAAAAACGACTTATCCTTTGTTTTTATATCGTACCTCTCAACAAAAAAGATTGTCAACTAATCCTTATCACCTTCAGATTCCATTTCTTTTTCTTCACTAAATTCACTCCAATCAATATCAAAAAATTCTGTATTTAAAGCTTTACCTAATTTATAATTTGTAATAATAATATCTAATTGTTGTTCACGCATTTTTATTTCTTTTTCTAAATCTGGTAGATTTGGATTTAAACAGATGTCTCCTAAATATTTTGTTTTAGAAATATCTCCTCCTAACCAACGACCATCTCTTTTTCCTTTCACATACATACCAACCTGGTTTAATTTACCAAATGGATCATAAAATTTCCAAACTCCTGAAGGTAATCCATCTACCATATTCCCTTCATTTTGAAGAACACCATTGTCGTAATGATTTTTAACATAACCATTTCTTCTTTTTATGCTGTCATTTGCCTCCCAAATTGTATACAATTGTCTAATTTCATAATGATCCGTATGAGAACAGTCATATTTTTCGAATTTTTCAATGATGAAACTTTTACTAATCATTTTTCCTTTTGAATCATAATCTGTTAAAAGACCTTTCGATTTAAAAGAAATTGAATCATTGATTTTTATGATCGAATCAGTATAATTTACTTCATATAAAAATTCGCCATCATAACTATAAAATTTCCAAACTCCCACTTTTTTACCTGATGCAATTTGTCCGTCTCTTGAAACTGTATTGTTTGGGTAGAATTTTGTCATGTGGTACTTTATTCCATCTTTCTCAACCAAACTTGGTCTCCCATAATATGGCTCATAATAAGAATCCATTCCTATTCCCATTCGAGCTAACATTCTATCCAATGTTTGAGAATTTGTAATATCTGAAGGAACGAATTCAATCGAATCTTTCCAATCAAAAGTATACAAAACACTTAATTCATTTTCTTCCCAAATTTTCTCTTCAATCGGAAATGAATATAAAAATTTAACATAATGATATTTAAATCCTAATGAATCATACGCTTCATAATCATCAATTGGGTCACCGTTTAAGAAAAAACCTCTTTTAGATAATTTTCCGTTTAAATGATATGATTTTGATTCACCTTGAAGTGCTCCATTTTTGTAATTTAAATCATACAATAAAATCGAATCTTTTCCTGGAATTGTCAAGTAGGTTTGTACATAACCATCCAGACGTCCCAAATCGTATGAACATTTTGTATACGCTAATTTATTTCTTTCAAAAGAAGTTCCTTGTTTGTATCCATCAACATAATTTGTCATTTCAAGTTGTTCACCAAGCCAATTGTAATTAATCGAAGGTCCATTTAAAACACCATTTTTATAGGTTGAAGTGGATGACATGTATATTAAACTCTTCTTAGGAAGAGAATCTTTCATGAATGAATTCTCTGATAAATTATTATAGTAATTTTCTTCATAAATATCTTGGCTGTGCTTGTGTTTTTTTGGTTTAATTTGAGCACGTTGAAAAGAATATTCTTTTACAACTCCATTCATTTCACCATTTAAAAAAGGAATTGTCGCTTGATCTTTTCCAAATTGATCTTTAATCGTCCATAATCCTTCCGGTTTACCGTCTTTTAAGTTTCCTGTTATCAGCTTTGCAGATGACCCTTTCGATTTTTCATCGTATTTAAATTTTGGTGTTTTTTTAGGTTTTACTTCCTCAACTTTTTCTTCTTTTGGAGCTTCTTCTATCTCGTCGGATTCATATTCTTCATCCATTTCATATTCATATTCTTCATCATAATTATAATCATAACCTTGATATAAACTAATACGAGGTAAGGTTATTTTGTCTTCTAAAAATGGAAAAAACACCTTGCAAAATAAATTTGTATAATTTTCATAGATTTGAGATTGATTAATTACATCGAGTAATAGAGGGAATTCTGATTTACCAGTTGAACGATAATTAAGGTAATCTTTCTCTAATTTAGTCGTGTAATAAGCATATAAAGGCAACGAAACAGTTAATCCTTTGTTTGCATTTAATTTAGCTTTTTTGGTGTTTAAAGTAATTGAAACAGGTCCCGAAATAGGAATTCCACTCGCACAAATTACATTATCACTCGTAACATCATATCCATAATCAACTTTTGCAACTCTAGCTTGTGGAATTGAATCGTAAAATGAATTATTTAAAGAATAATATAAATACCCATAATTCGATTCTCTCATTGAAGCTGATTTTGTCGTTTTCAATGTAAGATTATCGATTGTATGCGTTTCAACCCCAGTCCAACTCTTATAATCTTGATTAAAAGTGATTTCACTTTGAAATACTTTTTTACCTGACATAGAGTAACTGTTGTATTTCAAAATTCTATCTTTTGGGAAATAAATTTTTTCATCCCATTTAGTTGTATCAATTCTATTCCAATCTTTCACTAAATAAAGAGAATCAGACAATAAAACAGTTTCTAATGTGTCCATAACTTCATAGCTAAATGAATTTGACAATGGATCATCTTTTAATTTATATCCTTCGATAACAGTATAAACCGTTAAATCTGGCTCAAAATTAACTCTTTTAAAATCACCTAAAGAGTTAAAAACTATTTCGCTAAATAATTTTCCATCATAATCATAAACAGATTGAATAAAAATATTAGAGTCTTTAATATAATTTACAACATCGTATGGTTTCCCATTATCCCAAAAAATAGTATCTTCTTTTAACAATTTACCGTCTTTAAATTCATAACGAAACATTAATTGTCCATTCGGATAATGTCTTTCGTAAAATCCGTCGTATAAAAATTCAAGACCTAGACTATCAATTGCTTTTCCTCTTAATATTCTTTTTTCTTGTTTTGAATCATATACAGACTTACCCCTAAAGCTATAATCATCATATCCCTCTTCATAATCATAGTCATATCCTTCTTCATAATCATATCCTTCATCATATCCTTCAGATGAATAATCGTCTTCATAATTTCCACCCTCGTATGAATTCAGATTTTCATCATCCATTTCTAAATTAACTTCTTCTTCAAAAGCAATTTTAAATAGATCATTTGGTATATCTTTTGGCTCGTAATTAGGCTCAAAATTATACCCTCCAGAACTACTATTATAGGAATGAATTAAACCAGATCTTACAATTGGTTGCTTAACATTGATTTTTTTATCAGCGTAAATATATTCTGCCGTGATTATTTTATTATGTCTTAATCCTTCTCTATCTTTTTTTCTAGCCGCTTTAGACAAAAGGTTGTTTTTTCTTTGGGGTTTTCTTTCTATCCAATGTCCTGAAGCTATATCATCCGTATAATAACCTTCTTCAGAAGGATAATCTGTTTCTGACATTTCAGAATAAAACCCATTTTTAATCCCATTTTTATAAAAGACTATTTCTAAAGATGTATCACTTTCAATAAATTTATTTTTTAAGTACTCTTCTTTTTGAGCTGTATTTCTTAAACTCTCAACTTTTATTTTTTCAATTTCCCATTTACCATCTTTTATTCCATTTATAAATGATCCCTTTTTTAAAGTATCACCCCCAAAATTAAACCACATTGCTTCTTCATTAAGAGCATTGTTTTTAATCGTGAAAACACCTGAAACTTTGTCCATTTTATAAAACCAATTACCCTCAACATCAAGCATCGGAAAACCTTCAAAATATTGAATATATTTACCATCTGGGATTTTATCTAAACACGGTTTCACATCAAAATCTAATCTATAACTTGTTGTAAAAAAATCTCCTGGGTTTGCAAAAACTATTGGTTTTAATGAATAATCTAATTTTGTTAAATTCTTTTCATTAATTTTAATATATTTTTCGATTCTTTTTGTGAAATTCTCGATTTCAACCTCAAGTTCTTTAGGAGATAAATTTTTCCACATTCCCTCCATTAACCATTTTAATATAACTTCTTTATTTTTTTTAAAATCAATGAAATTATAATAATATTCATTTCCTCTAATCGAATTGTTAAATGGATAAACAAAACATTTTTCTCCTGCATAGCTTACTGTATCTATTTTTTGACTAAAAAAAGAAAAAGTGAAAAATAAAAAAACAAATGGTATTAATTTTCTTAGGTTTATTGTGCTATTCATATTCAAATGTTTCGAGGGTTAAAAACTGTTTTTCGTAAGTAGAATTTTCTTTTCTATGGATTATTCGTATTGGTTCTTTCTTTTTATTATATTGAATTTCTGAAATTATTCGTGTTACGTAAATATCTTCACTAAAAGTTGAATCTATATAACCCACACAATTTCCTTTTTTATAAATAAAATCTCTTTTTAAATCAAATGGATATTCTTTTTTAACCCAATTTACGAGTTGTGCTTTTTGATTTTTTTGATAGTTATATTCTCGAATGTTTTTTTCATTTACTTTGTTCGAAACTTGATATTTCTTTGTTGGATGCATTGGTTTCCCCCAAACTAAATTGTCTTTTGGTGTTGGAACTAACATAGAATCAATTGACAATGCTCTCCAGTTTCTTCTATTTGGAACATAAAATAAATAATCCCCAGATTCCATATCTTGGAATACAAGACATTTATTATAACTCTTCTTTTTTTCATGCATCCTAAAATCCAACTCACGTGTATCTAACTCCAAAGGATCATCGTTTTCTGCAAATGGTTTATCCGTTTTTGATACAAATTTATTTCTTTTTACTGGAGAAAATCCATACGAATCTTTAATCCCATAATAACTAAATAAAACAGATCCTATTTCTCTGTCATCATAATAATTATGGACATTTAACTGAATTAATATTCCTTTTTCATTGAAATAATATTCTCTTATTTCACGTGGAACTGTGCTTGAAATACTTACTAATTTTCCTTCTTCAAAACTATTTCTTGGGAATGATTTACGAGTTATCTTTTTAATTTTATGTGCTTTTATAATCGAATCATTGAACCATATTGGAAAAGACACATCATTTTCATCTTCAGTCAATAAAGTGTTTAAATTTAAAAGAGAAGGTAAATATAAAGAATTCTTATCCGTGCTTAAACTATCAGCTTCTGATTTACAAGCAGATAAGGCGAAAATAAACGTAAATAAAAAGCAAATGTTTTTAATCATCACAGTAAAGATAATAGCTTTCAATTAATATAGGAACATTTTTTGTTTAAAAAGACACAAGACTTTAAGACTCAAGACTAAAAGACTTAAGACAGCATAACAAATACAGCTCATCATTCTTTGAACGAAGCGGTCTTGTGTCTTTTATCCGCCTTCTGGCGGAGGGTCTACTTGTCTTTTCTATAATAATGGTGTAACTTTGTACTATGACAAATGAAAGACCAATAACAGACTGGTTACCGATTACAAAAAAAGAGGTAGAAAAAAGAGGATGGGATGAATTAGATATTATTTTAATTTCTGGTGATGCTTATGTGGATCATCCGTCTTTTGGAACTGCTGTTATTGCTCGAATCATGGAAGACGAGGGCTTTAAAGTTGGTATTGTTCCACAACCGAATTGGAAAGATGATTTACGTGATTTCAAGAAACTAGGGAAACCAAAATACTTTTTTGGTGTAACGGCTGGTTGTATGGATTCAATGGTAAATCATTATACTGCCAATAAAAGATTACGTTCTACTGATGCTTATACTCCTGGTGGAGAAGCTGGTTTTCGTCCTGATTATCCGACGATTGTTTATAGTAATATTCTGAAAGAAATTTTTCCTGATGTTCCTGTTTTAATTGGTGGTATTGAAGCTTCATTGAGACGTGTAACGCATTACGATTATTGGCAAGATAAATTAGTACCTTCTATTTTGGTGGATTCAAAAGCGGATTTGTTGGTTTACGGAATGGGTGAACAACCCTTGCGTGAAATGTTACGTTTAGTCAAAAAGGGAGTTTCTTTTGATAGTTTACATACGCTGAAACAAGTTGCTTTTCTTCAAAACAAGGAAGATGAACTTCCAAAAAATAAAGTTTGGGAAACGGTCGAAATGGCAAGTCATGAAGAGTGTTTAGAGGATAAAATTAAATATGCTTCCAATTTTAAAATTGTCGAAGTTGAATCAAATAAATGGCAAGCGAATCGTATCATTCAGCATGTTGGTGATCAAACATTGGTGATTAATCCTCCGTACAAAACCATGACGGAAAATGAAATCGATAAAACGTTTGACTTACCGTATACACGTTTACCTCATCCAAAATACAATAAGCGTGGAGCAATTCCTGCGTATGATATGATCAAGTTTTCGATCAACATGCACCGTGGTTGTTTTGGTGGTTGTAGCTTTTGTACAATTTCTGCGCATCAAGGAAAATTTATTGCTTCTAGAAGTGAAAAATCGATTTTAGCGGAAGTTGAATTAGTTGCTGATCACCCAGAATTTAAAGGATATATTTCAGATTTAGGTGGTCCTTCTGCGAACATGTATAAAATGAAAGGGAAGGTCGAAGAAATTTGTGCCCGTTGTTCGAGTCCAAGTTGTATTCATCCTGTAATTTGCAGTAATTTAGATACTTCGCATAAACCGATGACGGCATTGTACAAAAAAGTAGATGCTAATCCTCGTATCAAAAAAGCATTTGTGGGTTCTGGAGTTCGTTATGATTTATTGGTTGATGATTTCAACAAAAACAACGACGATGGAAATCACGATGAATACATTGAACAATTGGTTACTCGTCATGTTAGTGGTCGTTTAAAAGTTGCTCCTGAACATACTTCTGATGCTACTTTGCGCGTGATGCGTAAACCATCTTTCAAATATTTTCATAAATTCAAAGAGAAATACGATTCAATTTGTGAGAAACACGGTTTACAAAAACAACAATTAATTCCTTATTTTATTTCTTCTCACCCTGGCTGTGAAGAGGAAGATATGGCGAATTTAGCGGCTGAAACAAAAGACATGGGATTCCAATTGGAACAAGTGCAAGATTTTATGCCAACTCCAATGACGGTTGCAGAAGTGATTTATTACACGGGTGTTCATCCTTATACATTGAAACCGATTAAAACGGTAAAAACAAAGGAGGAAAAATTAAATCAAAACAAATATTTTTTCTGGTACAAACGTGAAAACAGGGAATGGATTCGTCAGCGTTTACAAAAAGCCAATCGTCCTGAATTGATTGAGAAATTATTAGGAGATCAACACGGCGGCGGAGGTAGTAAACCTGTTCCTAAATGGTTAGAAGATCGAAGAAAAAAATCGAGGTAGATTAGATCGAGGGTTAGAATTATTTTGAATTGTTGGAATGGATAAAAAAAATTTATTTAAATAATGATAGAAAAGAATTATCGTTCAATGATATTTGTATTTGAATAACATCAAGTCCTGAAAGGGCGTAATCTATTAACGATGGGCAAAGTCCATCGAAAAGAAAATAACTAACAATTAAAGCCCTGCAAGGGTGTAATATATATGAGACAAAATATTCCGCCCATTCAGGGCTTTTTATAAGTACAGTTCTTACTGATTCATAGGGCTTTGCCCAATGTTTATATATTACACCCTTTCAGGGCTCTGAACTTGAGTAATACATTTATTAGTGAATCTTTAATTCCAATACCTCAAAATAAAGCCCTGACCAATTATTTTCTAAATAAAACATTATTAACTTTACATCTTTCAAAAGATAAACAATACAATGGAATACAATTTTCAAGACATCGAACCTAAGTGGAGAAAGATTTGGGCGGACAATAAAACGTTCAAAGCGGAAGACAACAGTGCTAAACCTAAATATTATGTGTTAGATATGTTTCCGTATCCTTCTGGTGCTGGCTTACATGTTGGTCACCCTCTTGGTTACATTGCTTCTGACATCTATGCACGTTACAAACGTTTGCAAGGTTTCAATGTATTGCATCCAATGGGTTACGATTCTTTTGGTTTGCCTGCAGAGCAATATGCGATTCAAACGGGTCAGCATCCTGCGATTACTACAGCTGAAAATGTAACGCGTTACCGCGATCAATTGGATAAAATTGGATTTTCTTTTGATTGGGACAGAGAGGTTCGTACTTCTTCACCTGAATATTACAAATGGACGCAGTGGATTTTTAAACAATTATTCGATTGCTATTACGATAATAAAACCGACAAAGCGGAACGTATTTCGAAGTTAATTTCTGAATTCGAAGCAAATGGAAATGCCAATGTTGACGCTTGTTCCGATTGTGAAACGATTTTTACGGCGAAAGAATGGAACGCTTTTGATGAAAAAGAAAAAGATGCCACTTTACAAGCCTATCGTTTGACTTTCCTTGCTGATTCATGGGTAAATTGGTGTCCAGCTTTGGGAACTGTTTTAGCAAATGATGAAATCGTAAACGGTATTTCTGAGCGAGGCGGTCACCCTGTTGAGCAAAAATTAATGCGTCAATGGTCAATGAGAATTAAGGCCTATGCTGAACGATTATTGACTGGTTTAGAAGGATTGGATTGGACGGATTCTGTAAAAGATATTCAAAGAAACTGGATCGGAAAATCAGTCGGATCATCTGTAACCTTCCCCCTTTGGAGGGGGACCGAGGGGGAGGATAATCTGGATGTAGAAGATAATTCTAATCAAGTTATCGAAGTTTTCACAACAAGACCCGACACCATCTTCGGTGTTTCTTTCATGGTTTTAGCACCGGAACATCCGTTGGTAGATCAAATCACAACTCCTGAATTCGCGGATAAAATTGCTGAGTATAAGAAAAATGCTTCTTTGAAATCGGCTAGAGATCGCGAGGCGGATGTGAAAAATATTACGGGTCAAAATACAGGTGCTTTTGCAATTCATCCATTTTCAGGTGAAAAAATTCAGATATGGATTGGTGATTATGTCTTGGTTTCATACGGAACAGGTGCTGTAATGGCTGTTCCATGCGGAGATCAGCGCGATTACGATTTCGCGAAACATTTTGGAATTGAAATAAAAAACATTTTTGATAATATTGATGTTTCTGAAGCAGCTTATACTGAGAAATCAGGTAAAATTGCAAATTCAGATTTCTTGAACGGGTTGGATGTGAAATCAGCTATGAAAAAAGCGATTGAAGCGATCGAAACAAAAGGAATCGGGACAGGAAAAACAAATTACCGTTTGCGTGATGCTGTTTTCTCAAGACAACGCTATTGGGGAGAACCATTTCCGGTCTATTACCAAGATGGCTTGCCAAAAATGATTCATACAAGAGATTTACCAATCGAATTACCAGAAGTTGAAAAATATTTACCAACTGAAGATGGAAAACCACCGTTGGGAAATGCACATCAATGGGCATGGGATACAGTTGATAATCAAATTGTAGATACGGTAAACATCGATAACCAAACTGTTTTCCCAATCGAATTGAACACCATGCCAGGTTGGGCAGGAAGTTCTTGGTATTTCTTGCGTTACATGGACCCTAATAATGAGAGTGAGTTTGTAAGTAAGAACGCCGCAGATTACTGGAAAAATGTAGATTTATACATCGGTGGTTCAGAACATGCAACAGGACATTTATTATACGCTCGTTTCTGGACAAAATTCTTGTACGACCAAGGATTTGTTTCGTTTGATGAACCGTTTCAAAAGATGATCAATCAAGGGATGATTTTGGGGAGAAGTAGTTTTGTTTATAGAATTAATAACACCAATAAATACGTTACCGAATCAAAAAAATCTGAATTTGAAACAGCTGCAATTCATATTGACATCTCAATTGTAGACAACGATAAATTAGACATCGAAGCATTCAAAAATTCAAGAGAAGAATACAAAAATGCTGAATTCATTTTGGAAGAAAACGGAGATTACATCTGTGGTCACGAAGTAGAAAAAATGTCTAAGTCGAAATACAACGTTCAAACTCCAGACGAATTGGTAGAAAAATTCGGAGCAGATACCTTACGTATGTATGAAATGTTCTTAGGTCCTTTGGAGCAATTTAAACCTTGGGATACAAAAGGAATAACAGGAGTTCATAATTTCTTGCGCAAGTTGTGGCGTTTGTTCCACGACAAGGAGAACATACTTTCACTTTCGTATGAAAAACCAAGTAAGGAATCGCTAAAAACATTGCACAGAACCATCAAAAAATTAGAGGACGATTTAAATCGTTTTTCTTTCAATACAGGCGTTTCGAACTTCATGATTTGTGTGAACGAATTAACAGAACAAAAATGTAACAACGTTGCTATTTTACAAGAATTGGTAATTTTACTTTCTCCATATGCACCTCATATTTCTGAAGAATTATGGGAAAAATTAGGCAATGAAAAAGGAACAATTAGTTTCGCAGCATTCCCAAAATTTAATGAAAGCGTGTTGGTGGAAGCAAATTTCGAATATCCCGTTTCGTTCAATGGAAAAATGCGATTTAAAGTGAGTTTACCGCTTGCTTTATCGGTTCAAGAAGTAGAAAAAGAAGTAATGAGCAGCGCAGAGGCATTGAAATATTTGGAAGGTAAAGATCCGAAAAAGGTGATTGTTGTTCCGGGGAGGATTGTAAATGTTGTGATGTAGGATTACAAACTTGATTGGATTGAATGTTGAATCTTTGATGTTTGATTTTGAATTGAGTGATACTATAAGTTTTAAAGGTCAACCATTTGGTTGACCTTTTATTTTGTAGTTATAAAAATAGTATTTATATTTGCTCACTCAAAATAATTACTATAACCATGAAAAATCAAACTCTAACTCTCTTATTTATTATTTCTTTTATTACTAATGGGTTTTCTCAACAATGGCAACATTATACAGCTAGAAGCACAAATAAATCATTAGGTGGTAATAACATAACAAATAGTTTTAAAGATAATTCAGGTAATTTATGGATATCCCATAATCTAGGTGTGTCTAAATTTGAAAATAATATTTGGAAAAACTATACTGCATATGATAGTATTCCTGGATATGGAATATCAATTGCTCAAGATGGTGATGGTGTAATTTGGGCAGGATCAGATAATGGATTAGCAAAACTGATAAATGGTGAATGGATAAAAATTCCTTTATTAGATAGTTTAGGTATGCCTGGAGTTTATATTACTTGTTTAACATTTGATGATCAAGGAATCCTTTGGTGTGGAACTTGGGACAATGGATTATTAAAATACGATGGTACAAGCTTTAATTATTTTCCTAGCACAACTCCTTTACTGCACAATAAAATCATGGACCTTAAAATTGACAATCTAGGTCAAAAATGGTTAGCTACTGATTATGGTGTTTCAATTTTTAATAATACATCTTGTGTTCAAATTGACAGTTTAATTGATTATACAGGTATCAATGCAATTGAATTTGATCAAAATGGTAATACATGGATTGGGACACATGGACAAGGACTTATAAAATATGATGGCTTGAATGCTATACCTTTTACCGTTACTGATGGATTATTAAGTAATATTGTTTATGATTTGACTATAGATAATCAAGGTGATTTATGGATTGTAACAGCTGAAGGGCTGTCTAGATTTAATGGTGTAACTTGGTTAAATTATACAATTAATGAAGGTTTAAGTTCGAATTTTATTAAAACTATTGTGCTTGATAATCAAGATAATAAATGGGTTGGAGCTTTTTATAACGGCATATCTAAATACGATAATACTAATTGGACATATTATCATCCAAAAACTGATGGATTATATAGTCCTTCTATTATAGATTATTATCCAACAACCTCCATTTCAATTGATTCTTTAGGAATCAAATGGTTTACGAACAATGGAATATCTTTATTCAATGATAGTATTTGGAATTATTTTGATTCTTCATCTGTTAATGAATTATACAATTGTGGTGAATTATTAATAGATAAAGAAAATAATAAGTGGGTATATACTCAAAATAATAATGGAAGTATTTTGAAATTAGAAAATAGTATTTGGACTGTTATAGCCGATAATATATTTCCTTCAAGCAGTGGTATCACCTCAATGGAGTTTGATAATGTAGGCAATATTTGGTTAGGGTCATCAAATGATGGGATAAAAATATTAAATATAAATTCATTAAATTGGTTTTCTTTTACAACATTGAATGGGTTGGTGCACAATCAAATAAACTGTATTGAAAAAGATTTAGATGGGAGTATGTGGATTGGAACAAATAATGGTATCTCAATGTTTAATGGCATTAATTGGACATCTTACACACCTTCAAATGGATTATGGTGGAACTTAATTGGAGCTATTGGATTTGATAAATTTGGAAATAAATGGTTTTCTTCAAATCAAGGAGGGGGAATTGCTAAATTTGATAATATTAATTGGACTGTTTATAATCAAAACTTTAATGCCAATTTATTTAGTAATCTTAATCAATTTAGCTACCTAAGTAATACAAGGAAAATTATCGGTGATAATGATGGGAATGTATGGTTTGGTAATGTTAAATTTAATGGTGTCAATTTTCAAAAAATTGAGGATACAACTTATAATATTATATATCCTGTTGGTATTTATGATTTGAAGATAGAAAAAAATGGGGATGTTTGGTTTTCTACAGGTTATGGTTGTTCAAAGTTAACGAATGGATGTAGTGGCCCAATATCAAATAATTGTATTGGAATTGTATTTAATGATGAGAATGGAGATGGTATAAAAAACATTACTGAAACAAATATCTCTCAACAAATAATTCAAATTGATTCAAATTATACTTTAAATCATGAAAATGGAATGTTTTATTATAATTTATCGAATGGTCAACATACAATTTCTTATAACGCACCAATCCACTGGCAATCCACAACAAATGATACAGTATTAATCAACATTCCAAATTCAGGAGATACAATCTACTTCGGAATCAAAGCAATCGATAACATCCACGATTTAAGAATAAACATGGTAGGTAGTGCAACTAGAGCAAATTTTGAAGCCATCCATTGGATCAACTATGCAAATATTGGTACATTAAATGAAACCGGAAGTGTAGTAATGAATTTAGATGATCGTGTTTCGTATGTTTCGGCAATTCCAACTCCAACTTCAATAAATGGAGATATTTTAACATGGAATTTTACAAATTTATTAGTCAACGAACAAAAACAAATTAGAGTAACGACTCAAATGCCAGATGTTCAATATTTAGGAGACACTCTAATTACTTCAGTTTCAATTCTACCTATCATTGGAGATACAAATCAATTAAACAATGTCGATACCCTCTTTCAAGTTTTAACAGGTTCATACGATCCAAATGATAAAACGGTTCATCAAGGTGTATTAGATGAAAATTATGTTTTGTTTGATCAAACACTGGATTATACCATTCGTTTTCAGAACACAGGAACTGACACTGCTTTTAATGTAAATGTTTACGACACAATTAGCTCATTCATGGATATGAGTACATTGCAACTATTAGGTACAAGTCATCCGTGTCAAATGGAACTTCGAGGAACTAATGTAGTTGTATTCCATTTTTATGATATACTATTACCAGATAGCAATGTAAATCAATTGGGAAGTAACGGTTTTATTCAATATAGCATAAGTCCGAAAGATAGTTTAGATGAAAATACAGTTGTGAATAATACAGGATATATTTATTTTGATTACAATCCAGCGATTATAACGAATACTGCTTTCAATACATATGTCAGTGTCATTCCATCAGCAGTAGGAATAATAGAAAAAATTCAAAAAGGTGGAATTTCTATTTACCCAAACCCAACTCAAGGAAATTTAACAATTGATTTAGGTAAAATTCAAAATACGACTCAAGTTAAAATAACAGATTTCCAAGGAAGGGAAATTAAGCATTTAAGTTGTAAAAATACTCAATTCATAGATGTAGATTTAAGTGACAGTGCCGAAGGAGTCTACTTTATAACAGTTAAATCCGAGGAAAAAGAATTTACTTTTAAAATGATTAAGCAGTAATACTAATAAAAGTACTATAACCATGAAAAATCAAATACTTGCCATCATATTTATTGTTTCGTTTTTTTCGTTTGGATTTTCACAGCAATGGACGACTTACAGCGAATTTGAAAACACAACAGTTATTGGTGACATCAATGAAATTAAAATTGATCAAAATGGGACACAATGGTATGCATCTTCTCATGGATTGACAAAATATGATGGAACCAACTTTACATTTTTTCCAACTATCAATAATCCTTTTCCTTTAACTGATATAGTTATAGATTCTCAAAATAATATTTGGGCTACTAGTATAAACCGTATATTAAAATTTGATGGCCAAAATATAACAGAATTTGCTACAGTTTATAACACATCTTCTATCGCGATTGATAGCAACGATAATCTTTGGATAGGAACATCAAATGGAATAGTAATGTTTGATGGAACAAACTGGATAAATTATATGACTGGGTCTACTAATGAAAATATGGTAAATGACTTAGAATTTGATAATCAGGGTAACCTTTGGGTCGCTACTCATAATGGCATTGTAAAATATGATGGGAATAATTGGAATTCGATTGTTGTTACAGATCCAAATAGTCCAATTGCAGATGTTTCGAATATTAAATTTGATAATCAAGGAATTCCTTATTTTAATGTGAATGGTAATATATTAATCAAGGTTGAAAATTTAGTACAGACAGAAATAACGATTTGTTCTGAATACCAAAATCAACCAAAAGGAAATTTTTTATTCGATTTATCAAATAATTTATGGATAGGTACTCAAAATGGATTAATTAAATTTGATGGTTTAAATTGCGAATTTTTTCCAGAATATACATCCGTACTTTTAGTTGATAATAACAATCATTTGTATGTTGGATCTAACAGTCTAAATATTCTAGATTTTGCTATTTTTGAATATGATGGGATAACTTTTAACCGTATAACTCCTTTTTACATCGGTAATCCTATGAAAAATATTTCATCTCCTGAAATTCATGAAGATTCAAATGGTTCCATTTACTTGATTAGCAAAGAACCAGCATTTGGTAATGCGTCAACCATATTTAAATACGACCAAACAAATTGGACACTTTTAAATTATACTCTTGGTGCTCATTTCAGGACTATTGATATAGATAGCAACAATAATATTTGGAGTTGTTTTGATAATGGTATCTCCAAATTTGATGGGGATACACTAGTAAATTATTTAAATACTGTAATGATTCAGACTCCTCCGGAATCATATCCTACATCATCTCTATTAAAAAAAGATGCAAGAGGAAATTTTTGGTATTATTCTATTTATAGGGGTTTTGTGAAATTTGATGGTAACAATTGGACTACGATACCTTTTGAATATTCAAGTGCTAATTGTATTGCATTTGACATGGAAAATAATTTATGGGTTGGTACTAACAATGGCGTTTATTTATTTGATGGAACAATATGGACATATCATTACACAGTTAACAATGGCTTAATTGATAATAATGTCCTGTCAATTTCTGTTGACATGAATAACAAAATATGGGTTGGTACTACTAATGGAATTTCACGATTTGATCTAATTAATTGGACTTCCTTTTCTACAATTTTAGGTAATACAAATATTACTTGTTCAGGTATTCAAACGGATTCCCAAAACAATACTTGGTTTGCAACAAATTACGGATTATTAAAATTCAACAATTCTATATGGTCACTTTATTCAGACAATCAAAGTCCAGTTATTGGTAATCTTACGATTGACAGAGCTGGGAATAAATGGATATTACAGGATTTTGTTTTAAAAAAATATTCTGATGGAGGAGCTGGTCCTTTTTTGATTGATTATAATATTAAAGGATATGTTTTCAACGATTTAAATGGTAATGGAATCAAAGAATCGAATGAGTCTTATTTACCAGATATGATAATCAAAGTTGATTCAAACTATTGTTTGACACAAAATGATGGTAGTTTTTATAGATTTCTTACAAATGGTAATCATAGTTTTATTTTAAATCCTCCTTTACATTGGGAAAACACAACAAGTGATACCATCAATATTTCAATGCCATATTATGGAGATACTATTTTATTTGGAGTAAAAGCACTTGACAATATTCATGATATTAAAGTTACCCTTGTAGGAAGTAAAACGAAAGCAAATTTTCAAGCGAATCATTGGATCAATTACAAAAATGTTGGGACAATAATTGAAAACGGAATAGTTGAAATAGAATTAGATACAGCTATAATTTTTATTTCTTCTATCCCAACTCCAACTTCAATTTCAAATAATATTCTTTCTTGGAATTATTCTAATTTAGAAGTAAATGAATATCAACAAATACATATTATAACACAAATGCCAAATGTGGATCATTTGGGTGATACATTGGTTAATATTGTGAATATTGATCCTACAATAGAAGATGTATATATAGGAAATAATGTAGATACTTTATTTCAAGTTTTAATAGGTTCATACGATCCAAATGACAAAACTGTTCATCAAGGAGTATTAGATGAAAAATATGTCTTATTTGATCAAACACTAGATTATACGATTCGTTTCCAAAACACAGGAACTGATACCGCATTAATGGTAAATGTTTACGACACAATTAGTTCACATATGGACATGAGCACCTTTCAGTTATTAGGAACTAGTCATCCTTGCCAAATAGAAATTCGTAACAACAATTTAGTTGTTTTCCATTTTTATGATATTCTACTACCTGATAGTAATGTAAATCAATTAGGAAGTAACGGATTTATTCAATACAGTATAAGCCCGAAAGATAGTTTAGATGAAAATACAGTTGTGAATAATACAGGTTATATCTATTTTGATTACAATCCAGCGATCATCACTAATACTGCTTTCAATACCTACGTAAGTGTCATCCCATCCGCAGTAGCAATAGTAGAAAAAATTCAAAAAGATGGAATATCCATTTATCCAAACCCAACTCAAGGAAACGTAACATTTGATTTAGGAAAAATTCAGATCAATGTTCAAATAAAAATAACTGATTTCCAAGGTAGAGAAGTGAAACAATTAAAAATTTCAAATTCACAATTTATAGATATAGATTTAAACGAAACTGCTGAAGGTGTTTACTTTATAATGGTTAAATCTGAGGAAATGGAATCTACTTTTAAAGTGATTAAACAATAAGATTCGAATAAATAAAGATTGTTTTGTGGCAATTTTTAATCTTGAATTGATCGCATTTATTGAGGACGAAAACTTTTCCGTGGAATAGGTTTAAACCCTATTCTATGGAGATATGAAATTATTGGATTTGTTAATCAATAGTTTTTTGTAGGTAAATGTTGTGCCAAGGACGATTGTGAATGTTGTTTTATACACTGACGACTACAAGACATAAGATTTAAAGACTGATTTTAGTATGGGGTTGATCGATTTGATTAATCCTTTTTTATTGAATTTTAAAAGATAAGTAGTTTTTAATCATTTCAACAATTGTAAAGTTTGCTCTATCCAATCAGATTTATTATCCAATTGGAAATTGGGAGCTATTCCAAGCTTCTCGTATTGTCTTTGGTCTTTATAACGAGTCATTGTGCATCCTAAATTAAATTGATAACAAGGAGTCGGAACAAAAGTAATTTCACCGTAACCGACATATCCACCAGAATTTTCTCCCACAAGAATTGTTTTACTGCTTTCCTTGGCCATAAATAATAGTGCTTCACATGAACTTGCACAATGCTTATTTATAATAATGGCAACTTTTTTAGGGTTTGTTAGCTCCTCATCCAATTTAATCAATGCTCTATCAACTCTTGGAATAAATGTATTCAATGGTGCTTTTTTCATGGTCTCAATTTCTTCCCATGTTGCAAGTAAAAATTCCTTGTCAAAATTTATTGTATCGTTTTTATTTTCTTCATACCATTCTATGCTTTTTCGAATATTCTCCTTTG
>CANJKA010000031.1 GCA_947474675.1 Flavobacteriales bacterium | reverse complement strand
CTGTATATTTGTTGATCACTTCTAATTTTCCCTTCACTTTTCCCGTAACCTCTATAATCTAAGATGAAAAAGTCGTATTTGTTTTTTAGATAAACATCAGCAATTTGTCCCCAAGAATCGATTGCTCCTCCATTTCCATGTAGATAAAACACCAATCCTTTACTAGAATCAGTTTCAAATAATACGCCGTTTAAGTTTACTTTTTTATCAACTTTGAAAGAATATTCTTTGAATTTTGGTGTGAAATTGTAAGTGTGATCAACAGGATATTTATCAGGAAAGAAAATTAATCTTTCTTGTAGACACGAAGTTAAAATAAGTACTAAACCAATAAAAAATAAAATATATTTTTTCATAAATCGGAATTTATTTTTTAAGCTTTTTTTCTCATAAACCATACAGAATTTCCGTTTTCTTGATCTATCCATTCGTGGTAAATTTCAAACCCAAATAGTTGATAGGCTGTTACATTTCTGTAGACTGAAGTTTCAAGATAAATCGGTAAATTTTCATCTTTGGCTTTTTCAAAAATACAGTTTTTTAATTCAAATCCTGCATTGTTACCATTTTCCATGACTCCTAAAAACCAGAAATAGTAATATTTTCCATCTTGAGGTCTCCTATTTTTGAAATACGATTCACGTTTTAAAACCTTTAAAATATTTCTCAAAGGTATTGAAGTTAAGGCGAATCTCAATTCATAAAATTGCTCTTTGAAGGAAAAATAATTTTGATCAGCTCTATAAAATAAAGCAGCACCTTTCTTATTTGTAGAAAGGTACGCTCCGTTTTTATTGAATGCTTTTATAAATGCAAATTCAGCTAAACGTTGAATTTTCTTTTTTCGATTTCCGTTTGAACCAATTACTGAATTGACACTTGGGTTTGAATCAAATGTTTCTGTAATTATTTTGACAATAAGATCTTTGTCTTTAGATGATGCTTTGATCGATAATTGTTTCATCTGAAGCTTGTTGAATATTCAAATTATCAGCAGTTTCTTTTTCAGTATGTTCTTTGAAAATTCCGTTTAGCCATTTAAGCATTGCAAATAAAAGTAGGGCAGCACCTCCTAATAAACACGAGTTTACAAGAAAGAAATTTGCTTTGTGTTCGTATCCGTCCCAAAGACTACTTAATACACCGGACAATTTATTTCCAATTGAAGTAGCTAAAAACCAGCCCCCCATCATTAATGCAGTTAATCGTGGTGGACTTAATTTTGAAACCATTGATAAGCCCATTGGACTTAAAAATAGCTCACCAATAGTAATGACCCCATAAGAAGAAACGAACCACCAAGCAGAAGATTTTATTGCACCATTTTCGCAAGCAAAGACCGCAGCGTACATTACTAAGCATGAAAGAGCAGATATTAGCAATCCAAATGCAATTTTCGTTGGAGTAGATGGTTCTTTTCCTTTTCTTCGTAAGAATGCAAAGAATGCTAATACAAGAGGAGTTAAAGTTATAACCCAAAATGGATTTACAGATTGAAATAAATTGGTATTTGCAAGAAACAATTTATCTCCATCTTTTGGTAAATCTTCTTTTTTCATGTTTTTGAAATACGAATGATATGCTATTTCAGTATTTTTTTTATCAGCTACTACAAATTGATTATTTGAAACAGGAAAAGTGTCTTTAACATAATTCATTGTATCAATTAAACATAAACTTCCCATCGTTGGAGCTAAAGCTGTAGGGATTTCTCTGTCAGTATAACGATCAGCCCAAGTATTTAAAGTAGATCCATTTTGTTTAAAAACTGCCCAAAACGCAATGACAACAGAGAAAATAGCTAACATAGCAGCAATTGGTCTTTTTTCTTCAGGAGGTGATTTATATAACAATCTACCGTAGAAAAAAATGATTGGAATACATCCAAATAAAAAGGCATCTGTCGAATCAGAACCAACCAAATTTCCATGTGTATTATCTGGCCCTGTAATACCATATAAATAAAACCCAACCAATCCAAAAATAATTGAAGGTAACAATATTAGTCCAAATATTTTTAACAATGGCATATCACCTTCCTGAGTAGGTTTGATTACGTCTACATGTTTAAAATGTTTAGTACCAGACCAGAATATAATAATTCCGATAAACATTCCTATACCTGCGGCTATGAATGCCGCTCCCCAACCAATTGTATTGTATAAAGCAGCTGCAAAGAAATTACAAACAAAAGCACCAATGTTTATTCCCATGTAGAAAATGTTGTAGCCAGCATCTTTTTTAGCTTTGTATTCAGGATTGTTATAAAGATTTCCAAGCAATGTAGAAATATTTGGTTTGAATAACCCGTTTCCTAAAATCACTAATAACATTGATAAGTATAGCATTTCTTTACTGTGAATAGACATCAAGCAATATCCTATTCCCATCATAATTCCACCAATTGTAATAGATCTTCTATATCCTAAAACTCGATCGGCTAGCAATCCACCAATAAAAGGAGTTAAAAAAACAAAAGCAATGAAAGTTCCATATAAATCAGAAGCTTCTTTTTCATTTAATCCAAACCCACCTTTGTCGACAGTGTCTTTGAGATATAAAGTAAAAATTCCAATCATTAAATAATAACCGAATCTTTCCCACATTTCGGAGAAGAATAAGAACGGTAATGCTTTTGGATGATTTCTTTGTTTCATGTTTTGTTTTTTTTAATATCAAGAAGATTATTTTACCTCTCCCATTAATTTTTTCATTAATGGGGAAATAGCTATTAAAATAACACCTGATAATAATGCGTAAATAGCAAAATCATAATATCCAGATGTGTAAGTATGCATTTTTTCCATACCTGAAGCTTTTTCATCAGGCGAAATACTAGCTCCAAACAATCCTGCTGCATATTGACCATAAGCAGATGCTAAGAACCACAATCCCATCATTAATCCCTGCATTCTTTGAGGAGCTAATTTTGTCATTATACTTAGACCAATAGGAGATAAAAATAATTCACCAAACGTAACGACTAAATAGGCTAATGCAAAAATATCTAATGAACCTAGACCATTTTTATCAGAAAAGAATCTCATGGAATAGAAAGTGTAAAATGCAAGTCCAAGAAAAAGGAAACCTAATCCGAATTTTACGACCGAATTTGGTTCAATTTTTCGTTTAGACATTGAAATGAAAAGCAAACCAATAATTGGAGCTAGAATAATCACGAAAAGAGCATTAATAGAGTTGTTTATTCCGTTTGGATCAGCTTTTATCCCTAATAAATTTGAATTTACATTGTCTTTCGCAAACAAACTCAAAGAACCACCAGCTTGTTCAAAAATAGCCCAAAATATTACAGCGAATAAAATAAATAATAAAGCTGCAATAATTTTTTTGTTTTCAGCTAAAGTATTTTTACTCATTTCAATAATTAAATAAATCAAACTAAAAGGCCCGATTGCCATCATGAAATAATCTGTATAAACAGAATTTGAAACCATAATTACAACCAATGGAATACATATTAATGCTCCAATGTATACAGATGTTTCGTATAATTTTCTTTTAGTCTTTTCTAAATGAAGTATTGGAGACAATCCAATTGGACCTAATGTTTTCTTTGTATAAATAAAAGTTATTAAACTAATTGACATAGCAACAGCAGAAGCACCAAATGCAAAATTCCATCTTAATTCAACAGGTATCATGTCGGTGAACATAGTTCCTTTTCCAATAGCAATAACATATCCACCAATAAATGCTCCTATATTAATACCAGAATAAAATAATAAAAAGCCAGCATCTCTTCTACTATCTCCGTCTTTGTATAAAGAACCAACCATGGAAGATATATTTGGTTTAAAAAAACCTGTTCCAACAATGTTAAAAGTTATACCTAAGAAGAAAAAATCAACAGGATCTATAGCTAGTAAAATACTACCTACAATCATTAATAATCCTCCCCAAAACAAAGATTTTCTAAAACCAAGAATTTTGTCAGCAAAAATACCTCCAATAAAAGTAAATGCATAAACAAAAGCTTGAGTAGCTCCATATTGTAAATTTGCTATCCCACCTTTCATTAATAGTTGATCTACCATAAAATAAATCAACATTCCCCTCATTCCATAGAAACAAAATCGTTCCCACATTTCTGAAAAGAAAAGCGCCCACAACTGCTTAGGATATTTCCCTTTAAAATCTTGAATTTCGTCTAAAGTAATTTCTTTATTCATATCATAAATTAATTTAAAAAAAAAGCAGTACAAATAAGTACTGCTTTTCAAAGATAATAATTATAACGAATTAATTAATGCCATGCATCATTTTCGATAAGCGTTTAGATACTAATATCATCAAGACACCTAAAATAATTACGAAAAGAGCGATTGAACCAAAAACAGTTCCAGCACCAAGTTTTTCAACATAAGAAGCGATGAATCCTCCAATAATGTTTGCTACAAATGTAGATAACATCCAAACTCCCATCAATAATGAAGCAAGTTTAACTGGTGCTAATTTTGTGATCATAGATAATCCCACTGGAGACAAGCAAAGTTCACCGATTGTGTGGAAGAAATAAGTCATTATTAACCAAATTAAGGCTGCTTTTTTAACCACTTCTTCTTTGTCACCTGTTCCGTTAACTTGAACACCATAAGTTGCCATTAACATAAATAAGAAACCAATTCCAAGAAGAATCATCCCTAAACTCATTTTAATTGGAGTAGATAATTGTCTACCATATTTAGAACTCCAAAACCATCCAAATATTGGTGCTAATAAAACAATTAAAAGAGGATTAAAGGCTTGAAAGAAAGTTGTAGGTATTTCCCAACCAAATACAAAACGATTAATGTATTTGTCTGTATAAAGTGTCATAGAAGAGCCTGCTTGTTCAAATCCAGCCCAAAAGAATATAACAAAGAAAGTTAATATGAAGATAACCGTAATTCTTTGTCTTTCTATTTTTTTATCTTCTGTAGAAACGATTACTTCCTCAACAACTGTGTTTTTGTCTACTTTGATAGGAGCATCTCCAATTTCAAGTAAATATTTTTTAGCAAGTAAATTAAAAATAACTTGACCTAATGCCATTCCGATTGCAGCAGCTAAAAAAGCATATTTAAAACCATAACTCAAGATTATTTGTTTACCATCTGCATCAACACCTTTAACAGCAAACCAATTTTCAGCTAATAAACCAATGATTAATGGTGCAATTAAAGCTCCTAAATTGATACCCATGTAAAAAATTGAAAATGCAGAGTCTCTTCTAGCATCATTTGGTCTATACAATTGTCCAACCATTGTAGAAATGTTTGGCTTGAAAAATCCATTCCCGATAATAAGCAACACTAATCCGATTGCAAGTCCAATATGCGTATTCATAGAAAATAATACAAGTTGTGCTATAAACATGGTTATACCACCAATTGTTATAGCTCTTCGTTGACCAATAAATCTATCAGCTATCAATCCTCCCAATAAAGGTGTGAAATAGACAAATCCTGTAAAGAAACCATAATATAATGTCGCTTTGTCTTCAGGAATGTTTAATCCGTTTTCAGCCCACATTTTAGTCATATAAAGGATTAAAACTCCTCTCATACCATAATAACTAAAACGTTCCCACATTTCAGTGAAAAACAATAAAAACAATCCTTTTGGATGTCCTAATATTGTTCCTTTTGCTTCAATTCTTTCAATTAAATTATCTTTTGTTGGTGTCATTATAGAATTTTTTTGTTCACTATTGTCAATTAAACCTTCTGTATTATCCATTAAATATCTTATTAAGAGTGCGTGAAAATAGAAAAATTTAATTTAAAATCAATCTGTTTTAAAATTTATCTAACTTCACGTTATTAACAAATTAACTATTTCTTTTAATATTGGCTTAATGTTGTTCGATTCTCATTCACATATTTATACGGATAGAAACACCGTAATTGTCAATAAATCAGATAAAAACGATTTTTTTGTCAACTCTTTTTTTTCTTTAGGAATTCATCCATGGAACGTAAATCCTATTGAGGATAACTTTTTACTTTTTGAGTTAGAAGTTAAGAAAAAAAACTGTTTAGCAATTGGAGAGATAGGTTTAGACAAGTTAAAAGGACCGAGAATTGAGATTCAAATAGATATGTTTACTAAACAAATTGAAATTTCTGAAAAACTCGAACTTCCAGTAATTATTCATTGTGTAAAAGCTTGGAATGAATTGTATTTGCTTTATAAGAAATTTCAGCCTAAACAAATATGGATTTTCCATGGATTTAACAAAGTTGGTATTTTAAATGAGGTACTAAAAACCGATCTGATGATTAGCATTGGCTCATCTATTTTTACAAATATCCAATTACAAGAATCGTTAAAGTTAATTCCAAATGAGAAACTTTTGTTAGAAACGGATGAAGCAAATGTTGATATTTTAGAGATTTATCAAAAGGTTTCTGAGATAAAAAAAATATCTTTGCAGGAATTAGATCAAATAATTGAAGAAAATTTTAAAAGAACTTTTAGGAAATGGCAAAGTGGCTTGAGCGTACAGAATTATTAGTAGGAAAAGAGAAAATAGAAACATTAATAAATTCTCATGTGTTAATCGTTGGACTAGGAGGAATTGGTTCTTTTGCTGGTGAATTCATAGCAAGAGCAGGTGTTGGCACAATCACGATTATTGATGGTGATGCTTTTGATCCGACGAATAAAAACAGACAATTAACAGCTTTGGACTCGACTGTTGGAAGAAATAAGGCTGTTGTTTTAGGTGAAAGAATAAGAGATATTAATCCTGATGTAAAATTAAATATTATTGAAGAATTCGTTCTTCCTGAACGTGTTTGGCAATTATTAGAAGAATATAAACCAGATTACGTAATGGATTGTATAGATTCTGTAACTCCAAAATTAGAGTGGTTAGTAGCATGTATTCGCCTAAAAATAAAAGTAATTTCTCATTTAGGTGCTGGTGGAAAAATGGATCCTAAACGTGTTCAGGTGACTCGATTAAATAAAACGTACAATTGCAAATTAGCAAGTCATCTTAAAAAACGATTGAAAAAAGAAAAAATCCATTACGATTCTGTTCGTGCAGTGTTTTCTTCTGAATTACAAATTAAATCTTCCATGAAGTTAACAGACGGTCTTAATTACAAGAAATCATTCTATGGTACAATGAGTTACATGCCTGCACTTTTTGGATTAATGGGAGCAGCAGAAGTAATTCGTTATTTATCTGATCACAAAAATTCAACAGAATCTTGATTTATTGATTTTTTTCAATTCTTTTTATTAATATTGTTGTACTGAGAACTATTTACCTTATACATTAAATTGATCCAATGAAATTTTATTTTTTATTTTGCTTGTCTATACTTTTTGCTGCTTTTTTTGTTGGATGCGAATCTACTGTTGAGGATATTAAAGTTGCTGCAAGTCACATTGATACAACTTTAATCAAGGATGGGCACAGCTATTCAAATATTGATAAGATTAGAACGAAACATCTTCATTTAGAGTTGGATGTTAATTTTGAAAATACTACTATATATGGAGTTGCTCGACATGAAATGATTAATTCTGGAGTTGATACAGCTATTTTTGACATCAAGAATTTGGATATAAAAAAAGTGACTCTAGGAAAAGGAAAAGAGAACGAAGTTGAGGCAGATTTTATAATTGGTGCAAACAATGAGATGTTAGGTCAACCTTTGTGTGTAAAAATCTTACCGACAACTAAATACATTAATATTTATTACCAAACAACTGAGAAAAAAGAAGCAATTGATTGGTTAACTCCAGAATTAACGGCAGGGAAAAAACACCCTTTCATGTATACACAAGGTGAAGCGATTTTAACACGTTCATGGATTCCACTTCAAGATGCACCTTCCAATAGAATTACTTACTCAGCTGATGTAAAAGTCCCAAAAGACTTGATGGCGTTGATGAGTGCTGAAAACCCTAAAGTGAAAAATGACCTAGGATTGTATCATTTTGAAATGAAACAAAGAATACCAAGTTATTTAATTGCCTTAGCAGTTGGGGATTTAAAATTCAAAAAATTAGGTAAAAATTGTGGAGTTTATTCAGAACCTGAATTGATCAAAGCATGTGCATATGAATTTGTGGATCTTCCAAAATTAATAAAAGCAGCTGAAAAAATTTATGGTAAATATCAATGGGAACAATACGATTTGGTAGTACTTCCATATTCTTTCCCATTTGGAGGGATGGAAAACCCACGTTTGACTTTCGCTAATCCTACATTGTTAGCAGGAGATAGAAGTTTAGTTTCTGTCGTAGCACATGAATTAGCGCATTCTTGGTCAGGTAATTTGGTGACAAATGCAACTTGGGATGATTTTTGGCTAAATGAAGGATTTACAGTCTATTTTGAGGGACGTATCATGGAAGAAATTTATGGTAAAGAAGTTTCAGATATTTTAGCTTTAATTGAATACCAGGAATTAGAAGCCGATATTGCTGAAATAGGTAAAAGTGATTTCCCTGAAGATACACATTTGAAATTATCGTTGAAAGGTAGAAATCCAGATGATGGGATGACTTCAATTGCCTATGTTAAAGGTGCCTTTTTCTTAAAGACTTTAGAAAATAAAGTTGGAAGAGAACTTTTTGATAAGTTCATGAATGCCTACTTTAAAAAATATTCGTTCCATACAATAACAACAGAAGGATTTGAAGCCTTTTTAAATGCGCAATTGCTAAAACCAAATCATATTACTTTCAATACGAAAGAATGGTTGTATAAAGCTGGAATCCCATCAAATTGCTATAAAATTGATTCACCCCGTTTTAAATTGGTACAGAAATTAGCTGATGATTTTGCAAAAGGGAAAGATATTTTTAAAGTTAAAAGGAAAAAAGATAAAATTACGCGTGCTAAATATGTGACGCAAGAATGGTTAGCTTTTATTAGAAGATTGCCTTCAAAAATGGATCCTGCTCAGATGCGAAAATTAGATGAGCATTTGGATTTTAAAGGTTGTGGAAACGCAGAAATAATGACTGAATGGTATGTGTTAGGAATAAACAGTGGATATATGGATATTCGGCCACCGATGGAAAAATTCTTAATGAAAGTGGGACGTAGAAAATTTTTAATGCCGATTTACAAAAATCTAGCAAAAACAAGTGAAACGCTTGCTTGGGGAAAGAAAGTTTTTGATAAAGCACAGCATAACTATCATTTTGTTTCTAAAAGTTCGGTTGAAGCTGTTTTATATCCGAATAAGAAAGTCGAAACCATTAAATGATTTCTTTTGCAGTTAATTGAAAATGAATATTTAAAGATTCGAGTTCAAAATTTAGGAGCTGAACTTTGTAGCATTGTATCCAAAACAAGTGGAAAAGAATTTATGTGGAGTGGAGACTCTTCCGTTTGGGGAAGTTTTGCTCCTGTACTTTTTCCGATTATCGGTTCTTTAAAAGAAAGTGAATTTCTTTATAATGGTCAAGCGTATACAGTTCCAAAACATGGTTTTATTCGGAATAATAAAGATTTAATTGTAACACAAATTTCTGATTCAATTATTCAATATTCTTTAAAATTTGATGATGTAAGTTTAAAATCATATCCTTTTAAATTTGAGTTTTTTGTTCGTTTTAAATTAAAAGGAAAATCAATAATTGTAGAACATGAAGTAATTAATCATGATACAAATGAAATGTATTTTTCATTGGGCGGACATCCAGCTTTTAAATGTCCGATTAATGAAAATGAGTCTTACGAAGATTATTTTTTAGAATTTGAAGAAATAGAAAATGTAAACACGTGGGATGTTCTATCAAATGGATTGATAAATACGACTTCTAGACCTCTTTTAGAGAATTCAAACATAATCCCTCTAAAATTTGATTTGTTCGCTAACGATGCTTTAATCATTAAAAATCATCAATCGAAGAAAGTAACTTTAAAAAGTAAATTATCAAAAGAAGCTGTCATTGTAGAATATTCAGAATTTCCTTATTTAGGTATTTGGGCAAAGCCAGGAGGGAAGTTTGTCTGTATTGAGCCATGGCTAGGAATTTCAGATTCATGTGATACTGATCAAAATTTCGAAACCAAAGAAGGGATTTTAACATTGGAACCGAATTCAACTTTTAAAGCCACTTATAAAATTACAATCGAAGATTGATTTTTTTAATCTTCCCTCTTTGGAGGGGGATCGAGGGGGAGGATGATTGATAGCTCGTTATTTTATTGAAGATTTTCAGAATAAGCAGCATACAATACACAATCTTCTAAATAAGGATAATCCTTCAAAAGAGGATGCATAAAATTTTTAACTTTCGCCATACCAATTTTTTCCATTACTAGAATCGATTTCTCATTAACAATCGGAGCAATTGAATAAATCGTTTTAATTTTCAAGTTTTCAAATCCAAATTTCAAACAAGTTTTAGCACCTTCAGTAGCAAAACCGTTGTTCCACTCAGAAGATTTTAATCGCCATCCGATATCAATGCATGGAGTGAAATCAGATTCAAAAGTTGGTTCAGATAAACCAATGAATCCTATAAATTCATTATTTTTTAATTTTTCAACAGCAAAGTAACAATATCCTTTTGTCTCGAATTGGACTTTCATTTTTTTAACAAATGCCAATGTTTGTTCTTCTGAAGGAATAGATGGAAAATATTCCATAACCAAAGGGTCAGTATTTATTTCGATCATCTGCACCAAATCAGAATCAAGCCATTGTCGAAAACCTAATCTTTCTGATTTGAATAAGTATTGAGTATTTTCCATTTTATTGTTTTATCATTTTGCAAATATAATACGTTCATTTCAAACAATGATATTCATGCAAGAACTGCATTTGAATAGCCCGACTGATTGATTTTATTTCCTTCCCCCTTCGGAGGAGAAAAAGCGATAGTTTTTGAAGACCAAACGTTAGTGCAAGGATCGAGGGGGAGGGTTTTATCTCAACTTTGACAAAATCTTCCAACTTTCTGAATCCATCTTAGAAAAGGCAAACCATTTTTTAGCCAAATCCTTTAAGGATGCTCCAATATGGTACAATTCAGTTTCATCAATTATCAGAAATCGATCATGAGAATCTTTTAATATTTTGGCTTCGATTGTTGGATATTGAGCATTGAATTTTGTAATATCTAATTGAAGTTGTTTACTTATCTCTTTCGTATAGATAGTGATTTTAACATTTTCTCGTTTTTTGCTAAATAATGTCAAAATAGAATCGTCTATATAATTATCTATAAGAATAATAGAATTATCAGCTTTTCGAATGATCTCTGAAACAAAAGTATAAGCATCAAAAATTTCTCCATCGAAGAATATACCTTTATCTGGTTTTAGATTTTTATTTTCGAGTGCTTTGAAAATTTCTTCAAATTTTATTTCAGAATCGATTTGATTTCTTTCAAGTTTGTTTAAACGTTGATCAAATAGGCTGTTTTCTGAAATTATTTTACGCATTTCAACGAAAGCCTCCATGATCTGAATACTAGTTTTAATTGCGATATCACTCCTCAGTATAGCTGATAACATAGCTACTTCTTGCTCTGTGTAAACAAAAGGAAAATATCTTCTGCCACCATGCTCCATACTTGAGGTCACAATTTGTGACCTCAAGATTTCAAATTCATGTTTAGTTAATTGAAATCTAAATGAATTTGGAAATCTATCCAAATTTCTTTTGACTCCTTGATTCAGAACTTTAACTTCTACTTTAAATAGTTCAGATAAATGACTGTCAATCATCACCTGTTTTCCTCGAAAGGTAAATATTCGTTTCTCTAATTCACTTCTATTTATCAAGATTTCTTTGCTTTCCATTATTTTTAACTATCTTTTTATTTAAAGTTAAGATATGTTTTCAATTTAAACAAGCACAAATCACGATTTAAAATAAAAGTTTAAAGCAAAAAAAAACGCTCATTTTTCAACAAGCGTTTCACTATTTTTTTATTAATATCCCCATACTTTGGTATTGTAAAACGAAGGTATAATTGATATTCAATGAACGTTCGACTGAGTGATTTTAAGATTTACACTTGTAAATCTTAAAATCGTACCGAAGTCAGTTCATTGAAGATAGTTTCTCTTCTAAAATCTTAATCTTATTCAATGAATCCGATTCTTTCTTTCTTTCCATTGTTAATACTTGTTCAGGAGCATTAGAAACAAATTTCTCATTTTTAAGTTTTTGATAAACAGTTTCTAATAATCGTTTTGCATGAGTTAATTCTTCATTAATTTTTGCTTTTTCAGCTTCTAAATCGATATTTTCTCCAAAAGGAATATAGTATTCGTTAGAATTAACAATGAATGAATTTGAATTACCCACTTTTTCAGTTACATATTCCAAAGATGAAAGATTACCCATTTTAGAAATAACAGAATCGAAAGTTGTGTCGATATCTGTATTTTTCTTCACGAATAGATCCATTTTCAATTTGTTCGCAATGTTGTTTTTCTTACGAGCATTTCTGATATGAATAATGACTTCTTCAGCAGATTTAAAGTTCTCTAAAACCGTATTATCAACTTTACCTAGTTCTGGCCAAGTAGCAATAATAATATCATTTCCTTCTTCACGTTCACGGATTAAATGCCATAATTCTTCCGCAATAAAAGGAGTGAATGGATGAACAATTTTCAATAATTTCTCAAAGAAAACTTTTGTAGCTTCCAATGTTTTTGAATCAATTGGTTGTTGGTATCCTGGTTTAACCATTTCTAGATACCAAGCACAGAAATCATCCCAAATTAATTTGTAAGTTGTCATTAACGCTTCAGAAATTCTGAATTTATCAAACAAGTCATTGATGATTGTTAATTCTTGATTGAATTTAGATTCAAACCATTCGATTGCTTTGATAGAAGATTTAGGTTGTTCGATATCTCTAACTTCCCATCCATCTACTAGACGCAATGCATTCCAGATTTTATTTGTAAAGTTTCTACCTTGTTCACATTGTGACATGTCGAAAGGTAAATCATTTCCAGCAGGAGAAGAAATTAACGTTCCTAAACGAACACCATCCGCACCATATTTCTCAATTAAATCAATTGGATCAGGAGAATTACCCAAAGATTTAGACATTTTTCTTCCTAATTTATCTCTTACGATTCCGGTATAGTAAACGTTTTTGAAAGGAATTTTTCCATCCATGTATTCGTTTCCGGCAATGATCATTCTAGCCACCCAGAAGAACATAATTTCTGGAGCTGTTACTAAATCATTTGTAGGATAATAATAATTGATTTCTTCGTTGTTTGGCTTAGTCAACCCGTTAAAAACTGAAATTGGCCATAACCAACTTGAGAACCAAGTATCTAATACATCTTCGTCTTGTCTTAATTCATTGGCTGGAATTGTTCTTCCTGTTTTTTCTGATGCAGAAACCATCGCTTCTTCAATTGTTTTAGCAACAACGAAATCATCAGCTCCAGTTCCGTAATAGAAAACAGGAATACGATGTCCCCACCAAAGTTGACGAGAAATACACCAGTCTTTTACGTTTTCCATCCAGTGACGGTAGGTATTTTTGAATTTTTCAGGATGGAAAGCAATATCTCCATTCATTACTTGATCCAAAGCAGGTTGAGCCAATTCTTTCATTGAAACAAACCATTGCAAAGATAATTTTGGTTCGATAACTGCATCAGTTCTTTCAGAAAAACCAACTTTATTGATGTGGTCTTCTGTTTTTACCAAATACCCTTTATCGTATAATTCTTTCTCAATAGCTTTACGAACCTCAAAACGATCTTGTCCCGCATAATGCAAACCGTTTTCATTTAAAGTACCGTTATCGTTCAGAATATCAATTGTTTCTAAATTATGTTTGTTCCCTAATTCATAATCGTTTGTATCATGAGCAGGCGTAACTTTCAAACAACCAGTACCGAATTCAATGTCAACGTATTCATCCAAAATAATTGGAATAGTACGATTCGCTATTGGAACAATTGCTTGTTTTCCGTGCAAATGTTTGAAACGTTCATCGTTTGGATTTATACAAATTGCGCTATCACCTAAAATAGTTTCAGGACGAGTCGTTGCAATTGTCAACCATTTATCATCGCTACCAGCAATTTTATAACGAACGTAGAATAATTTTGAATTTACTTCTTTGTGATTTACCTCTTCGTCAGAAACAGCAGTTAAAGCTTCAGGATCCCAGTTCACCATTCTAGCTTTTCTATAAACTTTTCCTTTGTTGAATAAATCGATAAATACATTGATTACAGATTCAGAATATTCAGGATCCATTGTAAAACTAGTACGTTCCCAATCACAAGAAGCCCCCAGTTTTTTTAATTGTTCCAAAATAATTCCACCGTGTTTATCTTTCCATACGAATGCATGTTTCAAGAAATCTTCACGAGATAAATCTGATTTTTTAATTCCTTCAGCGCGTAATTTTTGTACAACTTTCGCTTCTGTAGCAATAGACGCATGATCAGTTCCTGGAACCCAACATGCATTTTTACCTAACATTCTAGCACGACGTACCAAAACATCTTGGATTGTGTTGTTCAACATGTGTCCCATGTGTAAAACACCAGTGACGTTTGGAGGAGGAATGACAATTGTATATGCTTCACGCTCGTCGGGAACTGAATGAAAGTAACCTTTTTCCATCCAATGTGCATACCATTTCTCTTCTGCCTTTAAAGGCTCATACGTTTTTGGTGTTTCCATGTTTTTTTTATTGAGGTGCAAATATAGGGTTTTAAAGGAGGATTTCAAAGTCTTTTTACCTGAAATATCTGTTAAAAAAAGATAGTATTTGACTTTTAAATGTTTAAATTAGATATAAAATCTAATATTATTTACATTTTATAGTTATTATATCTTTGGAATGTCATACATTTGTAAAAAAGTATCTAAAAATGTTACAAATTACAGTTATTAACGCTTCTGAAAAGCACTTAGAATTTGCTCAGCAAATTTGCAACGAAATGGAAATATCGTCCTTGAAAAGAGGTACGGGAATTGCCAAACGTTCGCCCGCTTATATTCAGGAAAAAATTCTGGAAGGAAAGGCAGTTATCGCTTTTGATGAAAAGAACGTGTGGGCTGGATTTTGCTATATCGAGTCATGGCAATCCGGAGAGTATGTAGCCAATTCAGGGCTTATTGTTTCTCCCGAATTCCGTAATTCAGGGGTTGCGAAAATGATTAAAAAGGAAATTTTTGAATTATCAAAAAAGATTTACCCAAATGCCAAAATTTTTGGTTTAACAACAGGATTGGCAGTAATGAAAATTAATTCAGAATTAGGGTATGAACCTGTTACGTATTCAGAATTAACAAATGACGAACAGTTTTGGAATGGTTGTAAAAGTTGTGTGAATTACGATATTTTGACAAGTAAAAATTTTAAAAATTGTTTGTGTACATCAATGATGTACGATCCAAAATTGAAATTGAATCTCGTCGGGGCTGATTGCAATCAGCCCATGATCGCAATAAATCCAATTTTTAAAAAATAAAAAAAATGACAAACAACAATTCAATAGTTCTAGCATACAGCGGCGGTTTAGACACAACCTACTGCGCAGTATATTTAAATAAAATCAAAAATTTAGAAGTTCACGCAGTAACAATTAATACAGGTGCATTTACAGATGAAGATATTATAGCTTTAGAAAAGAAAGTAAAATCAATCGGAGTAAAATCATTCATCTGTATTGATGTAAGAGAAGAATATTACCAAGATTGTATCAAATTCATGATTTTCGGAAACGTATTAAAAAACGGAACATATCCCTTAAGTGTAAGTTCCGAAAGAGTAGTTCAAGCAATTACAATTGCAAAATATGCGAAAGATTTAGGTATTTCAACAATTGCTCACGGTAGTACAGGAGCAGGAAACGATCAAGTAAGATTTGATATGATTTTCAACCATATTCTTCCAGAAGTAAAAATCATTACGCCAATTAGAGATTTGAAATTAAGCAGAGAAGCTGAAATTGAATTCTTGAAAGAGAATGGAGTTGAATACGATTTCGAAAAAGCAAAATACAGTGTCAACAAAGGAATTTGGGGAACTTCGGTTGGAGGAAAAGAAACGTTGACTTCAAACCAAAATTTGCCTGAAGATGCTTGGCCGACTCAAGTTACTGAAACCGAAAATAAGGAAATTGTGTTGAGTTTTCAGAAAGGTGAATTAGTTGCTTTAAATGGTGAGATTTTTTCATCATCTGTAAAAGCAATTGAAAAACTTCAAGATATGGCACAACCATATGGGATTGGAAGAGATATTCATGTTGGTGATACAATTATTGGTATAAAAGGAAGAGTTGGTTTTGAAGCTGCAGCTCCGACAATCATTATTAAAGCTCATCATTTATTGGAAAAACATGTCTTAACTAAATGGCAATTGTTTTGGAAAGATCAACTTGCTGCTTGGTATGGAAATTCATTACACGAAGGGCAAATGTTAGATCCGACAATGAGAGATATGGAAGCTTTTTTTGAAAATACACAAGAAAATGTTACAGGAGAAGTTTATTTGACATTAATGCCTTACCGATTTGTATTGAATGGAATTAAGAGTAAACATGATTTAATGTCAGATAAATTTGGATCATACGGTGAAATGAATAATAGTTGGTCAGGTGAAGATGTAAAAGGATTTACGAAAATCATTGGAAATCAAACTTCAATTTTTCATCAAGTAAATAAAGAATTAGAAGATGCAGAATATTAAAATAGGGATAATGGGTGGAGCAGGGTATACAGGAGGAGAACTTCTGAGAATCTTGGTCAATCACCCAGATGCAGAAATTGTTTTTATCCACAGTAAAAGTCAATTCGGGAAATTGGTTTCAGATGTTCATACTGATTTATTGGGTGAAATGGAAATGGTTTTCACGAATGAAATAATTCAAGAGATAGATGTTATTTTTTTATGTGTTGGACATGGAGAAGCGAAGAAAGTCCTTTCGGATAATAAATTTTTAAAAACGACTAAAATTATTGATTTAAGTCAGGATTTTAGAATGAAAAGTCAAGATAGTTCGTCTTTCGTTTATGGTTTACCAGAGTTGAACAAAGAAGCAATTAAAAGTGCAAGTAATATTGCTAATCCAGGTTGTTTTGCAACGGCGATTCAATTGGGGCTGTTACCTCTTTTCGGAAAAGTTAATTTAGAATCTGACATTTATATTTCAGCAACAACAGGGTCAACAGGTGCAGGACAATCGTTTAGTGAGTCTTCCCATTTTTCCAAAAGAGTCAATAATTTATCGATTTACAAAGCTTTCACACACCAGCATTTGATGGAGATCAAGCAAAGTATTCATCAATTACAAAATAGTTTTGATGAACAGATTGTAATGATCCCACAAAGAGGAGCTTTTTCAAGAGGTATTTTTGCAAGTATCACTGTTTCCTCCAGTCAAACAGAAGAAGAATTAATTGATTTATTTGAGAATTATTACAAAGAGCATCCATTTGTTCATGTTTCAAAAAGGAACATCGATTTGAAGCAGGTGGTAAACACCAACAAATGCATGATTTATTTAGAAAAACACGAAAATCAATTGATGATAGTTAGCATAATCGATAATTTATTAAAAGGAGCATCCGGACAAGCAGTTCAAAATATGAATTTAATGTTCGGATTAAATGAAACGATGGGGTTACGGTTAAAAGCATCCGCATTTTGAAAAATGCGATGCCGTAGAATCGCGATTCATCGCGACTAAAAACCGATTTACATCAAAAACCGATTCATCGCAAAAACCGATTCATCACAAAAAATAAAAAAAATGAAGTCATTCAACGTATACAACATATTCAACATAGAAATTAAAAAAGCATTAGGTTCAACCTTATGGGACAACGAAGGAATCCAATATTTAGACCTATACGGCGGTCACGCAGTAATTTCAGTAGGCCACAGCCATCCCGATTATGTTTCAGTAATAACAAACCAATTAAAAAACATAGGATTCTATTCAAATTCAGTAAAAATCGGAATACAAGATGAACTCGCTGAAAAGTTAGGAAGAATATCGGGTTATCCAGATTATAATTTGTTTTTATGTAATTCAGGAGCAGAAGCAAATGAGAATGCGTTTAAGTTAGCATCCTTTCAAAACGGCAGAAAGAAGATAATTTCTTTTCAATCCTCATTTCACGGGAGAACATCATTAGCAGTTGCAGCAACAGATAATTTGAACATTGTGGCTCCGATTAATGAAAATGAGAACATTGTTTTTCTTCCATTGAATGATTTAGAAGCATTAGAAAATGAATTAGATTCAAGTGTTTGTGCGGTAATTATAGAAGGAATTCAAGGAGTAGGAGGAGTAAATATTCCAACAATAGATTTTTTGAAAAAGATAGAATCACTATGTAAAGAAACAGGAGCGGTTTTAATTTTAGACGAAGTTCAATCAGGTTATGGAAGAACAGGTAAATTTTTCGCACATCAATATGCAGGAATAAAACCAGATATTATTTCAGTAGCAAAAGGAATGGGAAATGGGTTTCCAATAGGAGGAATTTTGATCAGTCCAAAATTTGAGGCGAAGAAAGAAATGTTAGGAACAACTTTCGGGGGGAATTATTTAGCATGTGCCGCAGCGATTTCTGTTTTAGATATTATTGAAAAAGAGAATTTGATGGAAAATTCGCTTAAGCAAGGTGACTATTTAATCGAACGGTTAAAACAGTTTCCAAATTTGAAAGAAGTAAGAGGGCAAGGTTTAATGATTGGAGTTGAATTGTATGAATCGTGTTCTAGTTTTAGAAATAAGCTTTTATCCGAACACAGAATTTTCACTGGAGCATCCTCCAATAAAAACACCTTGAGAATTCTGCCTTCATTGGCAATTCAAAAAATAGAAATAGATATGTTTTTAGAAGCATTTAAATCCGTAGAGACGGGATTCATCCCGTCTAATTTTGATAATACAAAGTCGGGATTCATCCCCCCGACTCAATTTTGAAAAAAATGAAAAAATTCACTTCAATAAACGATATTCAGGATCTTGAAATGATTCTAAACGAAGCAATTCAATTGAAAGCAAATCCATATTCTTTTAAAGATTTAGGAAAGAATAAAACATTGGGTTTGATTTTTATGAATCCAAGTTTCAGAACACGTTTGAGTATGCAAAAAGCAGCGTTGAATTTGGGGATGAATGTAATTGTTTTAAACATCAATCAAGAAGGTTGGAAATTGGAGATGGAAGACGGTTCAATTATGAATGGAGATTCTGTTGAACATGTTAAAGATGCGGCCGCTATCATGAGTGTTTATTGTGATATTGTCGGAATAAGATGTTTTCCAGAATTGAAATCAAAAGAAGCAGATTATTCAGAAAACGTTTTGAATTCTTTTTTGAAATATTGTACAGTTCCGATAGTCTCTATGGAATCTGCTACCTTACATCCCTTGCAAAGTTTCACCGATTTAATGACAATTAAAGAAAATTGGAACAAACCATCAAAGCCAAAAGTGGTTTTAACATGGGCTCCACATATTAAAGCGTTACCACAAGCAGTTCCAAATTCTTTTTCAGAATGGATGTGTAAGGCAGACGTTGATTTTGTGATAACACATCCTGAAGGTTATGAGTTGTGTGAAGATTTTACAAATGGAGCAACGATTATTTCAAACCAAGAAGAAGCGTTAAAAGGGGCTGATTTTGTTTATGTGAAAAATTGGTCTTCGTATGAAAATTACGGTAGTATGCCTGAAGTAAAAGAAGATTGGTTGTTAACGAATGAAAAGGTAAAGGGAACAAACAAGGCGAAAATTATGCATTGTTTACCAGTAAGAAGAAATGTTGAATTGACAGATGAATTATTGGATGGTTCAGATTCATTGATATTGAAACAGGCGGAAAATAGGATTTATACCGCCCAAACAATTTTGAAAAAAATGTTGGTGGCGCCGTAGAGACATATTGCAATATGTCAAACCCAGTTCATCAAACCCAGTTCATCAAACCCAGTTCATCAAACCCAGTTCATCAAACCCAGTTCATCAAACCCAGTTCATCAAATAAAACAATCAAGAAAAATGAAAACAATCAAAATATTAAAAATCGGAGGAAATGTAATTGACAATCCAATCCTACTAAACAAATTCTTATCAGATTTCACAGCGATTAAAGAACCAAAAATATTGATACACGGAGGAGGGAAAATAGCAACAGATTTAGCGAATAAATTAAACATTCCTCAAACATTAATAGAAGGTAGAAGAATAACAGATTCTAAAACTTTAGATTTAGCAGTAATGGTATACTCAGGATTGATTAACAAAAATATAGTATCAAAACTACAAGCATTAGATTGTAACGCAATAGGATTATGTGGAGCCGATGGAAATTTAGTAAAAAGTAAAAAAAGAATCCATGAGACAATTGATTACGGTCAAGTCGGAGATATAGAAGAAGTGAATATAATTCAGTTCCAAAAAATCATAGAACAGGGATTTATTCCTGTTATAAGTGCAATATCCCATGATGGAAAAGGAAATTTATTAAATACTAATGCTGATACAATGGCTTCGAAAATAGCGGTTGCATTGTCAAATTTGTTTGAAGTTGATTTAATTTATTGTTTCGAAAAGAACGGAGTTTTATTAGATGTAAATGACGATAATTCAATTTTAGATTCAATAAATGAAAAAGAATACAAACGATTAAAAGATGAAAAAATCATTTTTGAAGGCATGATTCCAAAATTAGACAATGCGTTTGAAGCGTTGGAAAAAGGTGTGCGAAAAATAAAAATTTGTAACGCACAAGATTTCAATGAATCCGGAACAACGCTCGTAGAGTCGCGATTCATCGCGACTAAAAACGATTTACATCAAAATCACGATTTACATCAAAAAAGCGATTTATCGCAATAAAACCAATATTAAAAAACAGCAGCCATGAAAAAACAGACAAAAGAAGCCATTCAATTATTGAGAAAACTCATTTCAATTGAATCATTTAGCAAACATGAAAACAAAACAGCAGATGAAATCGTAGTTTATCTAAACGAAAAAGGAGTTGTGACCAATAGAGTCTTAAACAATGTTTGGGCTGTAAATAAGTATTTTGATGCCAATAAACCAACGATTTTATTGAATTCTCATCATGATACTGTTAAGCCAAATTCAAAATATACGAGAGATCCTTTTTGTCCATTAGTTGAAGATGGCAAACTGTATGGATTAGGAAGTAATGATGCTGGAGGAGCTTTGGTCTCATTAATGGCCTGTTTTATTTATTTTTATACAAGAAAAAACTTGACATTTAATCTATTATTTGCAGCATCATCAGAAGAGGAAATTTCAGGAGCAAATGGAATTGAAAAGATTTTACCATTATTGGGTACAATTAGTTTCGGTTTAGTAGGGGAGCCTACAAAAATGAACATGGCTATTGCCGAAAAAGGTTTGGTAGTTTTGGATTGTATTGCACATGGAGTTGCTGGGCATGCGGCGAGAGAAGAAGGAGAAAACGCGATTTACAAAGCGATAAAAGATATTGAGTGGTTCAGAACATATAAGTTTCCTGAAGTATCACAAACATTAGGTGAAATTAAAATGACAGTCAGTCTTTTAAATGCAGGTTCTCAGCATAATATCGTTCCTGATTCATGTTCATTTACTGTAGATGTAAGAACAACAGATGCCTATTCAAATAATGAAACTGTTGAATTAATAAAGAAAAATGTTTCTTGTGAAGTAGAACCAAGATCAATTAGATTAAATTCATCGTCAATAAATTTTAATCATCCGATTGTTCAAACTGGAATTTCAATGGGGTTGTTTCCTTATGGATCTCCTACATTATCTGATCAGTCATTAATGAATTTTCCAACTTTAAAAATGGGACCAGGAGATTCTGCAAGATCACATACAGCAGACGAATTTATTTTCATTCAAGAAATCGAAAAAGCAGTAGAAGTATATATTCAATTATTTGAAAAATTGACCTTAGATAAGTCATTTTTATTCAATTTAAATTAAGTTAAAATGAAGCTTTGGCAAAAGAAGACGGGTGAAAAATCCTCGTCAATTCAACAAAAAATAGAAGAATTTACAATTGGTAGTGATAAAACCTGGGATATTTACTTGGCGAAAGCAGATGTGAAAGGGTCTTTAGCACATGCTAAAATGTTGGAATCAATAGGATTGCTGACGAAAAAGGATTTATATCTATTAGAGGAAGGTTTAACTGAAATTGGTGAGTCAATTGAGAATGGAACTTTTATTTTAGAAGAAGGAGTAGAAGATGTTCATTCTCAAATTGAAATACTTTTAACTAAATCAAAAGGGGAAGTTGGAAAGAAAATTCACAGTGGAAGATCAAGAAACGACCAATCTTTAGTTGATATCAAACTTTTTATTAAAAATGAAATTCAAGAAATTTCTATTAAAACGAAATCAGTATTTGATATTCTTCAAAAATTAAGCGAAGAAAATAAAGAGGTTTTTATTCCAGGATATACACATATGCAATTAGCGATGCCTTCGTCTTTTGGATTATGGTTTGGTGCGTATGCCGAAAGTTTGAGTGATGATTTAGAAGTTTTAATTGCTGCTTATAATGTTGTCAATAAAAATCCTTTAGGTTCAGGAGCAGGTTACGGTTCTTCTTTTCCATTAGATAGAGAAATGACTACAAAGTCAATGGGTTTTGAAAGTATGAATTACAATGTAGTTTATGCTCAAATGACAAGAGGTAAATCTGAAAAGATAACAGCAATGGCTTTGTCAACAATAGCTGGTACACTTTCTAAATTTGCAATGGATGTTTGTATGTATATGAATCAAAACTTTGGATTTATTACTTTTCCGAATGAATTAACGACAGGGAGTAGCATTATGCCGCACAAGAAAAATCCAGATGTTTTTGAGTTGATTAGAGCGAAGTGTAATAGAATTCAAGCGTTACCCAACGAATTAACGATGTTGATTAATAATCTTCCTTCAGGATATCATAGAGATATGCAATTGACGAAAGAATGTCTTTTTCCAGCAATTATAGAGTTGAAAAATTGTTTAGATATGACTGTTTTAATGTTAGAGCATATTAAATTGAAAACAGATTTGATCGATGATAAAAAATATCAATCTTTATTCACAGTTGAGTCAGTCAATAATCTAGTTTTAGGAGGAATGCCATTCAGAAATGCCTATAAAATCGTTGCGAATCAAATAGAAGAAAAATCATTTCAAGCAGAAACTACAATTTCACATACTCATAAAGGAAGTATAGGGAATTTATGTACAAATGAAATTAAAGAAAGATTTGATGGGAAAATGAGTAAAATTGGACAATAGATTTTTAGACTGTAGATAGTAGACTGATTAACTAGGTGTAACAGTAAAATAAAAGTTTTCCAAGTAATAAAAAAGGTTAAAAGCCATATTCATTCTGACTTTTAACCTTTTAGTCTATTGTCTAATATCTAAATATCTAATGTCTAAAATTTAATCCAAACAATAAGCAGTTTCATCTTTCACAACACTCATTACGATGTGACTGTGATATTGACCAATATTAGGAATTTCAGCTAATTTATTTACGATAAAATCGTTATAAGAATTTATATCTTTAGATGCAATTTTTAGCATGTAGTCGTATACCCCAGACAAACTTAAAACTTCCATAACTTCAGGAAGTCTAGAAACAGAAGATTCGAAATCCACTAAAGCCGTTTTTGATTGTTCTTTCAAAACAATATTACAATAAGCAAATAGATTAATTCCAATTTTTGCAGGATCAAGAATAGCAACTCTTTGTTTGATTGTTCCTGATTCTTCCATGTGTTTAATTCGTTCATAAGTAGGAGTATAGGATAAGCCTACTTCTTTTGCGATTTCTTTTACAGAAATCGTACAATCCTTTTGGAGAATATTAAGGATGTGAGTGTCAATTGCGTTCATAATTTTATAGTTTTAGTAATATGTTACGAATATACAAAACTTTTCAGATAAATTATCTAAAAATAGTGTTTTTTTTTTACTGATTAATTGTTTTGTGAAAAAGAAGTTTACTAAATTAGATTAAAAACTAATTGTTAATTTTGTAATTATTAGTTTATACCAAATGAATTTATATTTTGGTTCAACTATTAGGTGTTATTTTTAATCAGTTCGATGAAAAAAGATGTTGCTTAGCATCGTCTATGGTATATTTTTTTGAAGAAGAAATGATGAAAAAAGAATAAGTAGATTGAACTAAAATATATAATCACTTGGTATTATAGAGAAAATAGAGAGATGAAAAAGAAAATAGCACAATTATTTAAAACCCTGAAATTTGAGAATTCATTTTCAAATTTGAATCCCGTTTTTTATACACCTCTTTTACCCACAAAACTTTCAAATCCATATATCATAAGCGTTAGTGATAAGGCTTCTAGTTTAGTTGATTTAAATTCAGAGCTTTTTTCTGAACAAGATTTGGTTGATTTATTTACAGGAAACTTAACTCATCCAACATCAAAACCTCTTTCAGCTGTTTATTCAGGACATCAATTTGGTCATTGGGCTGGTCAATTAGGAGATGGTCGAGCGATTTTACTTGGAAATATTAATTCGTCAAAAGGTTCATGGGAACTTCAATTAAAAGGTGCGGGAATCACACCTTATTCACGAAGAGGGGATGGAAGAGCAGTTTTAAGATCTTCAATTAGAGAATTTCTATGTTCAGAAGCTATGTTTGGATTAAATATTCCAACAACGAGAGCACTTTGTATTACAGGGTCAAAAGATAAAGTGTACAGAGAAACGGTTGAAACAGCATCAGTTGTAACAAGAATGTCTCCTACTTTTATTCGTTTTGGATCATTTGAACATTTCTATTACAAAGAAGATCTAGAAAGTTTAAAAATTCTAACTGATTATACAATAGGTAATTTTTATCCTGAATTATTGGATAAAGAAAATCCTTACAAAGCATTCTTGTCTGAAGTAATTAAGCGAACAGCAGAAATGATAGCACATTGGCAAGCTGTAGGATTTATGCATGGTGTAATGAATACGGACAATATGTCAATACTTGGGTTAACGTTAGATTATGGACCTTTTGGGTTTATGGAAGCATTTAATCAAGGTCATATTTGCAATCACTCAGATGATCAAGGTAGATATTCTTTCGTAAATCAGCCTCATATTGGACAATGGAATTGTAGAGCAATCGCACAAACCCTTTTACCATTTATAGGAACAGTTGAAGAAGTTCAGGAAATTTTAGCTGAATATTTACCAGTTTACAGATCAAAATATGATGAATTGATTCATTTAAAATTAGGATTAGAAACAAAACATCCTGAAGACCAAAAGTTAATTGATTCACTTTCTTCAATAATGCAACAATCAAATGTTGATTTCACCTTGTTTTTCAGAAGATTAAGTGAGTTGAAAATAGATGATTTTGAATCAAATAATTCAATTCGAGATTTATTTACAGATAGAATCTCATTTGATGATTGGTCTGTTCAATACAGAAGAAGATTAAAATTAGAAGAAAGTATAGATGAGGTAAGAAAAGTCAAAATGAATTCTGTCAATCCGAAATATATTTTAAGAAATTATTTATTACAAGTAGCCATAGAAAAAGCACAAAACGATGATTTCACAGAAGTAAATAAATTATTGAAAATAATAGAAACCCCGTTTGACGAGCAACCAGAATTTGAGAGTTATGCAAATTTACCCCCAGATTGGGCATCAAACATATCCGTCAGTTGTTCATCGTAAATGCAACCGTAGAGACATAATATTTTATGTCTAAACAATATTCATCAAACAATATTCATCAAACAATATTCATCAAACAATACAAATCAAGCAATCAAAAATCAAAAAAAAATAGCGTTGCAATGCAACGATACAAGCCATTTCCCTAAAATAATATTCATTGATCATACAACAAAAACATGAGCGAGCACAAAGTAAAAATATCTTGGCAAAACAAAGGAACAGATTTTTCCTACGTAGCATATGATCGTACCCACACATGGGAATTCGAAGGAGGGAAAACTTTCCAAGCCTCAGCAGCACCTGAATACATGGGTAAAATTGATTTCATAAATCCAGAAGAAGCATTAGCAGCATCATTATCCAGTTGTCACATGATGACATTTCTATTCGTTTGTTCCAAGAAAAAATACATAGTAGAAACCTATCAAGATGATTCGATAGCTATTTTAGCAAAAAATGAAAACAATAAAATGGCAGTTACAGAATTGTATTTACATCCAAAAGTAACGTTCAGAGGTGAAAATCAACCAAGCAATGAAATGATAGATGTCTTGCATGAAAAAGCACATGAGGAATGTTTCATCGCAAATTCAGTCCTGACCAAAATAATAATTGAGCCAAATTATTAAAAGTCATCAGATATACTTCAAAGTATTCCTGATGACTTTTTATTGATTTAGATGAAGGTGAAAAAGTAATAAAAAGGCGAGACTATTTAATAACGCCAAAAATTCTGAACCCAACATACGGAGAAGGTTCCGTAAATTCTTCAGAGGCTTCGATTTTTAATTCTTTCGGAAAACTTCCCCAAGATCCGCCTTTAGTTAAGTTTTTATCTAAAATCATTTCGGCAACATTTCCACATATATTATACAATCCAATTGAATTTGGGTTATAGCTATCAACAGGACAAGAAATTAAAAAACCATCTCTCATTCCAGCTAGTTGAATTTCTTGTTTAGATAAGCCTGAAATTAAGACGGAAGAATCAATATCTATAATCCATCGATCTTCAACAGGATTGTAATTGCAAAGATATTCGCCATTAGGAAGAGTTGTGTTTTCTCCTCCCCAAGGAAAAGGACTTAAATTTAAATTCCCCTTTGCAGCAAACTTCCATTCTAATTCAGTGGGTAAATTAAAAACCATTCCTTTGTATTTTCTGTCTTCAAAAGATTCATATTTTTTGGTCAACCAAGAGCAAAAAGCCAATGCATCTTCTTTTGAAATATTAACGACTGGATGATTTTTATATTCAGAAAGAGTGTTGTAATCATTAAAATATTGGTTAGAATACTCAATTTTATTTAACCATAATTCATTGTTAGGGCTATACTTTTCATTCCATTTTTCAGTTAAAAACAGATTGTAAAATTCATTCGAAACTTCATATTTACCAATAAATAAATTTTCATTTTGAGAAATTAAGTAATCTTCAATTATTTTAGCCGATAATTCGAAAGGAGTTGTTTGTTTAATGTCTTTAAAATCAACAATTTCAATAAAATATCTAAACCCAATTTTAGCACTAGGTTTTGTAAAGCCTTGAAATTCATCTTTCCCATTTATTTCTAAATATGGAGCTCTACTTGCCCAACTTCCACCTCTAGTTCTACCTTCTTCTTGCAACATTTCAGCTACGTTTCCACTCATATTGTATATTCTGTATTTGTTTGGCCAATAAGATTCAACAGGAGCAATTATATCATAGCTATTGTTTGGATTTCCTTGGGGATTTGTAAAACTTTCCGTGTCACGAATATAATTAGCTTGAGTAGCTCCTTTAAATTTATTATCAGTTCTTCTCATTTCAGAACCTTCCCATGGAAATAGGGCATTTACATCTCCAGCTTTTGCTGCATTTTGCCATTCTTCATCAGTTGGTAATCTAACGATCAGTTTTTGTACGCAAGATTTAGGATTATTATTTTCAAGTTTATTTAATGTTTCCTCCAGCCATTTACAATATTCTAACGCTTGAAGTTTCGTTATACCAACGACTGGATGGTTTCTGTAGGCAGGATGTCTAAAATAATATTCAACATATTTTTGATTGTTACCCATAGGCATATTCCAAACAGTAGAATCAGGAGTCATTTGTTTTACGTATTCTTTGCCTTTTGTTTTTTCTACAGAAGAAAGAAATTCAAGGTATTGAAAATTGGTTAATTCAGTTTGTGCAGCGAATAAAAAATCACCTTTAATAGGAACACAGTTTAGAATAGTGAAATCTGATTTAGGGAGCTGAGCAAGACAAATGTTTGAAAATGAAGTAATCAGGATGAAAGATTTTAAAAGTATTGAATATCTCATAATTTGTTAGTTTTAAACTATAATAGATTTAGTTGTCTTTGGTTACAAAAAAGGATTGAAATAAAATTAACCGAACGATCAAATAATACCAAATGAATTTATATTTTGGTCCAACTATACACAGTTATTTTTAATCAGTTCGATGAAAAAAAATGTTGCATAGCATGGTTTATGGTACATTTTTTTGAAGAAGAAATGATGAAAAAGAATACGTAGATTGGACTATAATATATGTTCACTTGGTATAATTACCATCTAATTTTTTTATCTTCGTCAAATGAATATGAGAATAGATCAATTAAAAGAATTTTTAAAAGAAGATCCCAGCGATACATTTTTGATTTACGCCTTGGCACTAGAGTATAATAAAGCAGAAACTCCTGATTTAGCTATTCAAACTTTTTTAGAATTGATGAATAAAAATCCTGAATATATTGCTACTTATTATCAATTAGGAAAATTATATGAATCAACAAATGAAACTACAAAAGCTTCAGAAATTTATTTAAAAGGCATGGAATTGACTAAGAAAGACGTCAATAAAAAAACATTCTTAGAATTAAAAGAAGCGTATAATTTATTGATGGATATTGATGAAGATGAATGGTGAAAAGTTGTTTTTTTGAAGATTCTAATTTTAAAATCAATTTTCTAAAAATCAAATATCTAAATTTGTAAAAAAAAATCAAACGATGAAATACCTTATAATTGGCTTAGGAAATCCAGGAGATAAATACGAAGAGACGAGACATAATATCGGATTCAAGGTTCTTGATTTATTTGTTCGTCAATTAGATGGTAAGTTCGCAGTTAACAAGTTGGCTGAAGTAGCAGAAGTAAAATTCAAGGGTAGAACCATTATTTTAATCAAGCCTACAACTTTTATGAATCTTTCAGGAAAAGCCGTTAATTATTGGATGCAAGCTGAAAAAATTCCTGTTGAAAATGTTTTAGTTATCGCTGACGATATCGCTTTGCCATTTGGGAAATTGCGCATGAAAGGAAAAGGGAGTGATGGAGGACACAACGGATTAAAAGACATTGAAGCAGTTTTAAAAACAGTAGAATACCCTCGATTAAGATTTGGAGTTGGAAATGATTTTCATCCTGGACAACAAGCAGATTACGTTTTAAGCGAATGGGACAAACCAGAAAAACCATTATTACAAGAAAGATTAGAAGTATGTGCCGAATTTATCAAAAGTTTCACCACAATTGGAATCGGAATGACAATGACCAATTGGAATAATAAATAATATTTACCCGTAGCGGCATAATATTTTATGCCCAAACAATATTCATCAAACAATATTCATCAAACAATATTCATCAAACAATATTCATCAAACAATATTCATCAAACAATATTCATCAACAATATTCATCAAACAATATTCATCAAACAATATTCATCAAACAATATTCATCAATAATATTCATCAACAATATTCATCAACAATATTCATCAAATGGGAAAAATTCTAGCAATAGATTTCGGATTAAAAAGAACAGGATTAGCCATTACAGATGAAAATAAAATCATCGCAAGTGGTTTAACAACAGTTGATTCAAAAGAATTGATGAAATTTTTAATCCAAATCACTACAAAAGAAAAAATAGAAACAATTGTTTTAGGAGAACCAAAACGGTTGAACAACGAGCCAAGTCATATAACAGCAAATGTTCATTTATTGAAAGAAGCATTAGAAAAGCAATTTCCATTAATACCTATCGTATTGGTTGACGAAAGATTTACATCAAAAATGGCATTTCAATCAATGATAGATAATGGAATGAGTAAAAAACAAAGACAAAACAAAGGATTAATCGATGAAATTAGTGCAACAATTATTTTACAATCCTACATGCAGACCTTGTAAAAAAAACGTAGCAACAAAAAATCCAACATCCAACATTAATAATTCTACATCAAGCATCAATCATTAAAAACCCAACATCAAAAATTTAACATTAATCATTAAAGCCTACCTTTTATTTATAAATGCCTACATGTAAATACATTTTTCAAAAACTAATAGCACATTCCAAGTAAAGTATTATTTTTGCAATACAATAAATAAAACATGATATTACCAATAGTAGCATACGGAGACCCAGTTTTAAAAAAACACGCTGGAGAGATCACAAAAGAATACCCAGACTTAAAGGCATTGATAGCGAATATGTTCGAAACAATGTATGAAGCTTCAGGTGTTGGTTTAGCTGCACCTCAAATCGGGCGTGATATTCGTTTGTTTATCGCAGATGGGGAGCCTTTTGCTGAAGATGATGAGGACGAAGAAGGTAATCCGATTGAGCCAGATCCTAGAGCTGTCGGTATTGAAAATTTTAAGCAAGTATTTATAAATCCTACAATTTTAGAGGAGAGTGGTGAAGAATGGTCTTTTAGAGAAGGGTGTTTATCAATTCCTAAAGTTAGAGAAGATGTTTTTCGTAAAGAAAAAATTAGAATAACGTATTACGACGAAAATTGGGAATTCAAAGATGAATATTATGATGGTTATGCAGCTAGAATAATACAACATGAATACGATCATATAGAAGGAATTTTATTTACTGATCTTTTATCATCGATTAAAAAGAAATTAATATCAAATAAACTTCAAAAGATTTCAAAAGGAGAAGTCCGAGTTGATTATAAAATGAAGTTTCCGTTAGTTAAGAAAGGAAGAAGGTAATAAATCACTTAAATCAAAATAAATGAAAATAATTTTTATAGTTTTTAGTATTATTATTAGTTTTTTATACTCCTGCGGAGGTTCAGATTTGACTAAAGTGAATGATCTTTCTAAAGAATTGAAAGATCGAATTAAAATGAAAGAAGATTCTTTAGCGAATACACCAAACCAAGATCCTGCAAATTATACAATTGACAGAAATGAATTGGTGACTTTGTTAGAGAAGTATTCAAAGCAGTTCCCTGAAGATGATTACGCTCCTGAATGTTTAGATAAAATTCACATGGTGTATTCAGGAATGGGATTGTATAAAAAGGCAAGTGTATATGCAGATATTATTTTAAAGAAATATCCTAAATACAAAAAAAGACCTATGATTTTAGAAAGTCAAGCTTCTAACTATGATATTTTTATTTTGCCTCGAGATACCTCTAAAGTAAGGTATTACAATGAACTTTTATTAAAAGAAAACCCTAAAATGTCTAAAGAAAGTAAAGAAGGGATTGAAATGAAATTAAAACATTTAGATTTAAATTTTGAAGAGTACCTTGATTTTATTGTCAAAAAGGCTGACGGTAAATAAAAATGTTAACAAACTGTTAAAATGGGATAAAATCATTTTTTATTCCTATATTTGAAATTAAGTAAAAACTATTTAATAATTTACACACAATGAAAACGATATTATTTTCTTTATTATTAGTTGTATCGGCTACTAATTCTTTGTTTGCTCAAGGACCTATGGCTCTTGACAATGGAGCTAAAATCACAATGAACAAAGAAGTTCATGATTATGGAACAGTTAAGAATGGTTCTGATGGTTCTTGTACTTTTGAATTTAAGAATACTGGAAACGCTCCTTTAATCATTTCTAGTTGTAAAGGGTCTTGTGGGTGTACTGTGCCAACATGGCCTCATGAGCCTATTGCTCCAGGAGAAACAGGTGTAATTACTGTGAAATACGACACTAAGCGCGCAGGTGCAATTAATAAAAGTGTTACTATTTCTTCAAATGCAACAAATACTCCTGAACAAATCGTTCGAATTAAAGGGAATGTTCTTCCTCCACCTGAAGATGGAACTCCTGTTAATAGTGCTGGTCCAGCAAATTAATTATGCAAATTTGAGGTGAAATGAGGATTCTTTTTATCTTATTTATATTATTTAATACCGCCCTTGGGTTTTCTCAAGAGGCGGTTTTTTCTATTAATGAATCGGTATATAAATTTCCAAAAACGATAGAAGGTGTTGTTTTGGAACATACTTTCGTTTTTACAAATACTGGTACTGTTCCTTTATTTATAAATGATTTTGCTGTTGCCTGTACTTGTACGAAGGTGATTTATTCAAAAGATCCAATTTTACCAGGTAAATCAGGGACCGTCAAAATTATTTTTGATACAAATGGTAAATATGAATACCAGGATCGAGAAATTTTATTGAGTGTAAATACAAAAAAGAAAACCGTTAAGTTGCGGTTTAAAGTTTTTGTGATTCCAAAAGAGGATTAGGTTTTATTGTCTTTTTTTTGAAAAATTTATCAGTCTAGTTTTTCACTATTTTATGTTTATATACTTTCATTGTTTTTTTTAAATTGAAAGTAATAATGACTTATCTTTGTAAAATGATTTTAGAAAATATAAGTCTTAAGCCCTTTAATACTTTTGGAATTGAAGCAACTTCTTCATATTTTGGTCGTTTTTCTTCAATTGAAGAATTATCTCCAATTTTAAAAGAATATTCACAAGAAAAACTTTTAGTTTTAGGAGGTGGAAGTAACATTTTATTTGTAAAAAATCATTTTGATGGTTTAGTTCTTGTGAATGAAATCAAAGGGTTTGAAGTTATTGAGTCAACTTCTGAATTTGCTATTGTTAAAGCAGGAGCAGGTGAAGTTTGGCATGAATTCGTTTTGAAATGCATTGAGAATGGATTCTGCGGTGTCGAAAATTTATCCCTTATTCCTGGAAGTGTTGGTGCAAGTCCAATGCAAAATATTGGAGCTTATGGAGTTGAAATCAAAGATGTTTTCGAAAAATTAGAAGCTTTTCATATTGCTTCTGGAGAAATTCATACTTTTTCAAAAGAAGATTGTGAATTTGGTTATAGAGAAAGTGTTTTTAAAAGAAAATTAAAAGATCAATACATTATTACTTCTGTTTTTTACCGATTATCAAAAACTCAAAATGTGAACACTTCTTATGGAGTTATTGAATCTGAGTTAGTGAAAGAAGGAATTACTTCCCCAACAATTAAAAATGTAAGTAATGCCGTAATAGCAATCAGAAGAAGTAAATTACCTGATCCAAAAGAGATTGGAAATGCAGGGAGTTTCTTCAAAAATCCAATTGTCTCAAAATTAACACTTGAAAAGATAAAGAGAAATCACCCAAATGTCCCAAATTATCCAAGCCAAAATGACGAAGTTAAATTAGCAGCTGGATGGTTAATTGAACAAGCTGGTTGGAAAGGTAAGACTTTTGATTATTACGGGGTTCATAAATTGCAAGCATTGGTTTTAGTGAACTATAAGGGGGCTACAGGAAAAGAAGTTTATGATTTATCTACTTTAATTATTACTGATGTGAAGGCTAAATTTGGAGTTGATTTAGAACGAGAAGTCAATATTATCTAAAGCTAGTCCTTCCCATTAAACCTTATTTTTCAGTATTTAATCGAATACTTTAGGTGAGTTTGATTTATTTTTATTACATTAGAGCTTATATTTTTTTATTTATTTTTTAAATATAATTTTTTGATTAAAAAGTTACTATACACATTACTAATTTTTACAGGTGGAATCCAGTTTGTTCAAAGTCAAACTGTTCAGTCTTTTGTTAATGCGGGTACTTTTACTTGGCAAGCACCTTGTGATGTTACTTCAATTATTGTTGAATGTTGGGGAGCTGGAGGTTCAGGAGGTGGAGCTACAGTTAATCCATCTGCATCAAGTGGTGGTTCAGGTGGAGGCTATGTGAAAAACACGTCTTTTACTGTCGTTCCAGGTACAATTTATACGATTACTGTCGGTGCAGGTGGGATAGGTTCTAATACTTCTGGGGTATCTGGCGGTGCATCATGGTTTTCATCTGTTACATCTGTGAAAGCGGTTGGTGGTCTTGGAGGATCAATAGGTTCACCTGGTTTAGCAGTAAATTCAGGTAATGTTGGCTTTACACCTGGTTTTAGTTTTTACGGAGGAAGTGGTGCTGCAAATACTGGTACAGGAACAAGTGGCGGCGGTGGGTCGAGTGCTGGGACTGGTTCAAATGGTTTAAATGCTATTGGTGCTGCTGCTGGTATAGCTGTTCCAGGTGGAGTGATAGGTGGGGTTGGAAGAACAACCAGTAATAATGGAGGAGCAGGTGGTATTTTAGGTGGAGGTGGCGGTGGTGCAAGAGTTACTACTGCTGCTAAAAATGGTGGAGTAGGTGGAAAAGGAAAAGTTCAAATTACTTATATAACTTCTGTTTTAGTTTATTGTGTTCCCACTTTTACAACTAATATTAATCCAATTACAAACGTAACTTTTGCTGGAATAAATAATTCTACTTCTGGAACAGTTGGTGGTACTCCCGCTTCTGAAAAATTTTGTTTAACAGGGAATGTTCTTAAAGGTAGTTTATATACTATATCTGTTTCAGGTAATACAAATGGAAATTTTTCAGACTTTATAAATGTTTTTTTTGATTGGAATCAAGATGGAGATTTTATTGATGCGAATGAAGTTTATAGCATAGGTTCAATAGTTAATTGTACTAATTGTAATATTTCTTCTTCAATTACTGTACCTTGTATTGCAAATGTTGGTAATACTAGAATGCGAGTTATTAAAAGACGATCTGGGTATTCTACTTCTGCATGCCAAACAGGTGCGGGGTCTGGTCAAGCTGAAGAATATAATATAACAGTTACAGCTCCTCCAAATACAACACCAACTTCTCAACCAACGTCTTTAATTTTTTCATCTATTACTGGTACTCAAATATCCGGATCTTTTACTGCTGCATCCCCAGCACCGACCAATTATTTGGTAGTAAGAACATTGTCATCATCCACTCCAAGCCCTTTGCCTGTTAATGGTTTGACTTATTCTGTTGGTTCAACATTAGGTGGAGGTGTTGTTGTTTCTGTCAATGAATCAACTTCATTTATTTCGTCTGGTTTAACATCAAATACTCAATATTGGTTTTGGGTTTATTCATTTAATAATTCCTGTACTCCTTACTATTTAACGACTTCTCCAATTTCATTAAACGCAACTACTGCTTCTATTGTGAATTGGATCGGAAAAGGAGTAGGTGCAGCGACAGGAACAGATTTTAATCTTGGCTCCAATTGGGATACAGGTTCTGTGCCTGGTCCTTTTGACAACGCTATAATAATTACAACTGCAGCTGCAAGTTCTACCATTACTTTATCAGCGGATATAAATGTAGGTTCGTTGACTATTTTGAATAATGTGACTGTAGCAAATATTGTTTTAGCTCTTGATGCTTCTACTTTTAAATTGACTGTTAATGGAGATTTGTCTGCCACGGTCAAATCGACCAATGCTAATTCTACTACTAATGTTTCCCTTAGGGTAGGTAATGGTTCTGGAAATATTACAGTTGGAGGTACAGCAACTTTTGG
>CANJKA010000030.1 GCA_947474675.1 Flavobacteriales bacterium | reverse complement strand
TAGCATGTAATCACCAATTCCATTTACAGTGTAAATAATAGCGGTATGATGTGGCATTGCTTCTTCATAAGTCATTTTGTTTTCAGTATATTTCACTTTAACTTTCTCAAATTGAATGATGTCTCCTGGATAAATACAATCAGTTTTGTAATTCAAAACTTTTCCGAAGACGTATTTCCCATCCCATTTTGCTTTTACTAAATTTAAAGCTTCAGATGCCAAATCCCAACATTCACCAGTTCCAACTTTTTTATCCATTTTTGAATTGACAAATGATATTATTCCTTCATTTAAAGGCAAGATTTCTTTGCAATCTGAATTGATAGAAAGTAAAATTGGAAAAGTGATCAGTACAATAAAAAATTTGAAAGATGTCATATTTATTAATTTAATGGAAATGTATTTTCAATTTAACGTGAAATAAAATATGGGTTACAATTGTGTTAAAATTGTTTTCACTTTTTCTTCATTTATTTCTAAATAATCAGATGAAAATAAGGATTCAGACTCTTGCTTAATTTGTGTTGTTCCTGAAAAATGGATTGCAGTTGGTTTTATTTCTTCGGCAATTTTTTTAATGTTTTCAGAATGTACACCGCCTCCAATCATAATTTCAATTCGTCCGTTGGCATATTTTACCATTTCTTTGGCAGTGTAAAATCCTTCATCAATAGATTTTTTTCCACCAGATGTTAAGATTCGTTTAAAATTAAGCTGAATTAAAATATCCATAGCTTTTTTCCAATCTTCAATATCATCAAAAGCTCGGTGAAACGTAAAATCCAATTCTTGAACAGACTCAAGCATAGCAATTATTGTTGGAATGTCAATTTTTTTGTTTCTTGTTAAGGCACCTACAACAACTCCTTTTACTCCTAATAAATTACATCTTTTTACATCAGAAACCATTACTTGAATTTCGTCCTCATCGTAAATGAAATCACCAATACGTTGTCGAATTAGAACATGTGTATTTACTTGTTTACTTACTGCGAATTGAATCATTCCCAACGAAGGAGTTGTACCGCCTTGTTCTAAATTTTGACAGATTTCAATTCGATCGAATCTATATTTTTTCGCTAATTCAATTGCTTTTACAGATGCAGCGCAAAGTTCTAATTGTATATTTTTCATTTGAATTCGATTTCTAATTCATCCATAAATGTCCATGGAGTTGTTCCTTCACCATCTGAACCGACAGGTATTTTTGTTTTTGCAAGAACTTGAACACGAATATACCTTCCTTTTTTATTTACGACCTGAGAAAAATATTCGGTCGCTTTAGATGGTTTCAAAACAGCCCACTTTTTTTTATCACTAGAAACTGAAATTTGAACTGTTTCAGGAAGATAAATCCAAGATCCTTTCGCTTCTAAAAATCCGAGTTTGAAATTTTTAATTTCTCTCTTAGATGTTAAATCTAAAATAAAAACAATTGTATCTTCTGAATAGCCTAGCCACTGATCTCCTTTCCAAGGACGTTTTCCTTTTATTCCGTCCACTAATGCTAAATCTCCTCTGACATTGAATTTAGTGTTTGGTTTTGTTATTAATTCTAAAGGAAAACCATTCGTTGTGCTAGAATTAAAATTAAAAACAGTTTTTGTCGAATCGGATGAGGTTATTGTTATAATAAACGTCGAGTTATAGATGTGTCGATCTAAAAAAGTGGTGTCATTTGAAGTTACATTTCCACCTCCCCAACCATAAGGAGAGCCATCAAAATTGATATGAACATTGAAAATTTCACTTTTTTTTGTAGAAGAAACGATTAATCCAACTCCTTTTTTTGTTCTGATTATTTCTGTTTTTGGATAAAAAACTGCTTTTGAATAATTGACGTTGAATCGATCAAGATAGGGGAGTTGCTTATTCAATAAAATGGTTTGAAAATCTTCAAATGATGGTTTTTGATTTCGACACCACAATCCTTGAGATAACGCAATTGCTCTTGGAAAAGTCATGTATTCTAATTTATCCATATCTTGAATGTATTCAGTCCACAAATTAGCTTGACCACCTAAAATGTAATAGTGATATTCTAGAGGTAAATCTTTTGGGATTGGATTGAATTGATAAACCTTTTCTAAAGGCAAAAATCCTCCAATTGCTAATGGTTCATTTTCTCTTCCGCTTTGATAATGATCGAAATAGCAATATCCTGAAGGAGACATAACGACAAAATGTTTTTGTTTTGCAGCATCAATTCCACCTTCTTCACCTCTCCAAGACATAACTGTTGCATTTGGTGAAAGTCCTCCTTCTAATATTTCATCCCAACCAATTAGTTTTTTTCCTTTAGAAGTAAGGAAAGTATCCATTTGACGAATGAAATACGATTGTAATTCATGTTCATCTTTTAGATTATTGTCTTTAATATTTTTTTGACATTTAGGGCATTCATGCCAACGAGTTTTTGGAGCTTCGTCTCCGCCAATATGTACGTATTCAGAAGGGAATAAAGGAATAATCTCTTCTAAAATTTTCTTCATGAACTCAATTGTTTCAGGCTTTGAACAATAGATGTCATCAAAAACACCCCATAAACCTGGAACTTCTTGTTGTTTTCCAGTACAAGAATATTCAGGATAGGCAGCTAGTGCAGCTCGACTATGTCCAGGCATTTCAATTTCAGGTATAACAGAAATAAATCTTTTTGAAGCATATTCTACCACTTCTTTGATTTGTTCTTGTGTGTAAAATCCACCAGTTCGTTTTTTTTCATAAACTCTTGGTACATCATTATAGTGGCCAATTAGTGTACTATCTCTCCAAGCACCGATCTCTGTTAATTTTGGAAATTGTTTAATTTCTATTCTCCAGCCTTGATCATCTGTTAAGTGCCAGTGAAATTTATTGAATTTATACAGGGCCATTAAGTCGATAAAATGTTTTACTTCATCAACTGTATAAAAATGTCGACTAACATCTAAGTGTAAACCTCTCCATTCGAATTTAGGAGAATCACTTACAAAACTTTTAAGGATATAGTATTCATTTTTTTGACCTTCAATTAATTGTAAAAGTGAATTTATAGCGTAAAAACAACTTTCGTCTGTGCTATAATTGATAGTAATATCAGTTGCAACATCAATTGAGTAGGAATTTTGCGGAACATTCATTAGTTTGTTAAAATGCACGACACCGTGATTTTCTTGTAAGTTTGCTGTAATTGAAAAAGCCATTTGAAGCTGATTTTTCAAGTATTCTCCAACAATTTTAGGTAAGTTTTTTGAATCGATTAAGATTTCATTTTCTAGAATTTCAAATTTCCCTAAAGTAGTTTGATAAGCACCAGGAGTTGGTATTATAGGGCAAATTGTTTTAGAAATAGTTTGAGCAATGTTTGTATTTGAACAAACTAAAAAAGTTATAACTGAAATAATAGCGTATTTTATCATAGCTTGAAATTAGTTAAAATATTAGAAAATAAAATTTCAAAAATGGAAGATTCTTGGATTTACAATAAATGAACCAAGAAATAGATCTTTATTTTTTATTTCCAAATACAAAAACTTCCATTCCTAGATAATTTATCTCATTAATTATTTCCATTTCGTTTCTTTTTGCAACTTTTATTGAATCACGATTTTCTATGTGTATAATGGATATAAAGGAATCTGACATTTTAGTTTCTAAGCCAAATTTCTTTAATTGTTGTGCAGCTTCAGAAGCAAATCCTTTACCCCAATATTTTGGTTTTAAAGAATAGGCAATTTCAAAAACATCTTTTTCAAGAACCACTCTTGGGTGAATACCTGCCATTCCAATAAATTCTTGAGTAGATTTTTCAATCAATGCTAAATGACCTAATCCATGTTTTTCGTATTTATCTAATTGCATACTAATCCATTCAGTTGCAATTTCAGTTTTATCTTTTGTAAGATCTGGAATTCCTAAAAATTCTAATCGATCATTGTTATAAAAGAATTCAGACCAAGATTCAACATCTTTCATTGTTAATTTTCTGAATTGAATTCTTTCTGATTGTTGGTTAAAATAGTTCATGTTTTTAATTTAAATTAATTCGTAATTCGTACTTCTTCCTCCTGCTAATTCTTTCCGAAGTATTTCTTTAGTTATTAAATCTTGGATGTCTCTTAATGCAGTATCTGCTGAACATTTATTTATTTTTGCCCACTTAGAAGATGTTAATTTCTCATCAAATCCATCAAGTAATTTATTTAATATCGATTTTTGACGTTCATTGAAAATGAGATGATTATTTTCTAGCCAAAAATAATGTTTATGTAATACTTTTACCAAAATAGTATCTGTTTCTTTTAGAGAATTCGTTAAGCAAGTTAGAAACCATTCTATCCATTTCGTAATATCCAAGTCTCTTTTTTGACATTTTTCTAATATTTCATAATATACTTTTCTTTCAAGTTTTATTTGAGCCGACATACTATAGAATCGTTGATTACTTCCATCAGATCTTGCTAAAAGCATGTCTGTTATTGCTCGAGCAATCCTACCATTTCCATCTTCAAATGGATGTATAGTAACAAACCAAAAATGAGCTATTGCTGCTTTTAAAACCGGCTCAAGGCTGTTCTCAGTATTGAACCAATTGAAAAAAGATTCCATTTCAGTTTCTATTTTATCAGCACTTGGGGCTTGATAATGTACAATTTCTTTCCCCATTGCACCTGAAACCACCTGCATTGCTCCTTGAGAATCGTCTCTCCAATTACCGACTTTTAATTTGTACATTCCGTTTCTACCTGTAGGAAATAATGAAGAATGCCAATTGAATAATCTCTCTTTTGTTAGTTTGTTTTCATATAATTGAGTCGCATCCAATAACATTTCAACAACACCGTCTACATTTCTATCTGATGAAACTAATCCTGCTACATCCATTCCTAAATGTCTTGCTATAGAAGATCGAACTTGTTCAGGATGTAATATTTCACCTTCTATTTCACTTGATTTTAATACATCCAACGTTAATGTTTGTAAAAATGCTTCACTTTTTAATGCAAATCCAACTGATTCCATTTTACCTAAAAGTTTTCCTTGTAAGTTTCTAACGGTACTCAGTGAAGCCATGAAAGTATCATTTTCCCAATAAAATTGAGGCCATTTTGTTTTTTGATAGATGTAGAAACTCATAATTTATATAGTCTTGCGGTGATTAATCAATCTAATCTCCGCACATTATGCGTTAAAAATACTATTTATTCTCCGCATTTTAAAATTATTCTCACTTTTTTATGCGGTGAATAAGTTTTTTTGACATAAAAAAGAGGCTTTCAGAAATGAAAGCCTCTGTAATTTTAAATTATTCTATAACGAAATCTGATATTGTAAAACTGCCATTCCTCTTCGAGAATTAGTTACATTATCACCATTTGAATCTTTGTAAAATATTGGTCTTGATTGATAAGTTAATGTCAATTTACTATGATGATCCCCATTTATCAACCAATTGACCCCTCCTTCATACAGCATCATATTATCTTTTAAAGCTTGATATTTTGAAATTTGAGCACTTGCATAGATTTGAATACTTCCTTGCTCTGGTAATAAATTATCTCTAAATTTATACGCAATTTGGGTAAAAATTGTTTGACCTGTTCCAATTAAAGGTACAGCATTTCCTCCACCTGCTAATGAATTTGTTCCACTCACACCAGTTGAAGGATTCATTACACCTAGGTTTCGGATATAATTTTTCCCCATTTGGTAATCAGTAAAAGCAGAGTATACAGTTATCGCATTTCGTTTTGAACTTAACGGCATTTCGAAGAAAACATCTGCTCCAAGAAGCGTCATGTTATCGCTAACAACAGTAGTGTCACCATTCGTTACATCTTGATGCCAAAGTGCTCCTTTTTGATGAATCCAGCCAGCACCAATATTTAAAATTTTCTTTTTTCCATGATAAGTACCAGCTGTGTAAGCCAACGTATTATCCTCTTGATCAAAAAACTGATAATTTAAATAACCTTGTGTTTGAAGATGAGGAGGCATAAGTGAGTACTTCGCTTCTTTTGTACTTATATAACTACTTGCCGGTTTTGAAGCATCATAAGAAGGACTGGATTGGAACGTCATTGGATTTGTAAGCGCTAAACGATAATCCAATTTACCGATTTTCCCTTTCGCATAAATCGATAATTTACGAAGAAATTGATCGATCATTCCATTTGTTACCTGCTGATATAAAGGTGCATCCACTCCTAAAATAGATCCTGCACCTGGAGAAGAAAAACGAGTTAGTCCACTCCATCCACTCAAACCAGTTCCAATTGATAAAAGCTTTGCATGAATTTTATATTCACCAACAAAATCATGTATGAAAGCACCAGCATATAATTTAGAAGTCAAATTGAAATTGTTTTGTCCAAATTGAGCATAGAAAAATATACGATCTGTTGGTTGAGCAAGGAAATTAACACGTGCTCTACGAATTCCAATATCAAAAGGAGATTGCTTGGTATATCCATTCAAAGTAGATCCAGGATTAAAATCTGTATAGCGTGACCAAATTTGCCCCACCAAGGTAGCTTTAATATAATGCGAACCAGATTCATTCAATTTCTTTTTGAATTCAGGGTATTCAATCTTTTTTTGCTCAGTTGATGTAGTTTGCTGAGCAATCGTAGGGATAGTTAAACTAACTACCCCTAGGATCAATAAAATATATATTCTCATAATATTATTTCTTTTTTAACGCAGCATGTTTATGCTTAGATTTTGTTGCCGGCTTAAATTCATCAATACCAACAATTGTGAAAGAACCACCTTCAGATTTAAAATCTTCTTTGATGTGGTGTAGGTTTTCAATTACGGAATGATCAATTAATTTACATTGTCTTACATCAAAAACTACTGAATCTGTTAAAGGAAATTGATCTATATTCTTTTGAATTCCAATGAAATTACTAAAAACAGCAGCTCCTTGAACAGTTATCTTGTGTCCGTCAACTTTTGTTTTTGCAGAAAATAAATTAAATATCGGTGCACCATTTATAAGGTGTAAGATTAATTTAATTACAATTCCAGCTGCTATACCTATTAATAAATCAGTAGCTAGTGTAAAGATGATCGTTGTAATGAAAACAAAAACTTGATCCCAACCAATTTTCGCCATGTGACCAAATTCTCTTGGATGAGCCAATTTATAACCAACTCCAATAAGCATAGCTGAAAGCGCTGCTTTAGGAATCAAATTACTAAATTGTACAGCAAACAATAAGAACAGTAAAATGAAAATACCATGGTAAAAATTAGCCCATCTTGTTTTCGCCCCATTATTTGCATTCGCTGAAGATCTTGCAACTTCACTAATCATTGGTAATCCTCCTAAAATCCCTGCGATTACGTTTCCTAAACCTACTGCAATTAAATCTTTATTAGAATTTGATTTTCGTTTAAAAGGATCTTGCATATCAATAGCCTTAATTGTCAAAAGTGATTCTAAACTCCCGACTAATCCAAACATGATGACATATTTAATAAATGTACCTATTTGAGAGAAGCCGCCAAAACTAACATTAATTCCAATTATATCAAGCAACCCTTTTTTGAATTCTAATAATGGAGCAAAACCTTCCACGATTACTTTTCCATCAGAATTTTTAACTTCAACTATGTTTTGAACTCCTAAATAACTAGCTAACGGAATAGCAACAATTAATACGATCAGAGCTGAAGGGATTTTTTTTATTGCTTTAAAAGGTAATAAAGGCCATCCAAATACAATAATTAAACTTATAATTCCAACTTCATCGACTTCTTTGTGCTTAAAGAAATGAGCGAAAGTATTCGGTATTTCTTTTAGTAATTCGAGTGGTTCAACCATAGGTTTTCCTTCTGGAGTTAATGGGTTCATTCCAAATACTATATGAATTTGTTTACTGATAATTATTATTCCAATAGCAGCCAACATTCCATGAACAGCTGATAATGGAAAGAAATTACTTAATGAGCCTAATTTGAATACACCAAATAAGATTTGAATAATGCCGGCGACAACAACGGCTCCTAAGGCTAAATGCCATCCATTTTCTCCACCACCAAATTCAGAAACAGACCCAGCGACAATTACAATTAATCCTGCAGCTGGGCCTTTTATAGTCAACAATGAACCTGCAAAGAATGCGACAACAATTCCTCCAATCATAGCAGATATTAATCCATAAATTGGAGGGAAATCACTTGCACCAGCAATTCCTAAACTTAATGGAAGAGCTAATAAGAATACTAAAAAACCTGATATAGCATCACTGCTAAAGTTTTCTTTTAAACCTTGAATCCCATCTTTAGGAAGAATTCTTTTTTTATTTTCTTTTGGCATAATTTTATATTTTACTAATATTGTTTGTTTGCTTGTTTTAAAGTGTTCTCTGAGTTTTACCGTTGTACTGTTTGGCATTTGGACCTAAGAAGATTCGAGCATAAATTCTAATTACAGCTAATCCGTTCAAGACAAAACTTAAGGCTGTAAATAAGGCTAATAAAATTTGATCTTCATGAATGTGAGAAAATATTAAATCTTCACCAATAAAAGAAGGTGTAATAGGGAATCCAGCTAGGCCAAGACTTGCGATTAGAAAAATGAAAGTTATTTTTGGGTGTTCGTATGCGTGACCATAAAACTGATCTAAACTGATCCATTTTTCTAAATTTCTAAGTCTTTGGATCAAAATAAATCCAATTATTCCTGATGCAATAACTCCACTTAAATACCACCAATTGTGAATTTTATCAAAATGTTCATTATACGATATTGCCATTGCAATAAAAAAGTGATTCAAAATAATTAAACTCCAACTTAATCGCACACTGTTTCTTTCTGTAAAAGCCTTAAAAACACAAGCTACGCCTATAAAAGAATAGAAGACAGGAAGAAATGAAATGATACTTGGAGTTAAATATTCTTGGTTATTATTAAATACAACACCTAATATTAATAATGGTATAAAAACAAAGTAAACATTTTTGAAAGTTAAAAAGTTTAATCGACTACCAATTTTTTTAGATGGATTCCATAAATATTTATACATTATAGAATCTAAATTCCATTCTTTTAGGCATAAGATATAAAGAGAATATTCTAATTTTTTAGGAAATGATTCTTCAATTGTCTTTATATGAGGAACAAAATTATAGAACTGCTCACGAATTTTATAACTAACGATTGTTGGGGAAACCAATAATTGATAAGTTCTTAAAAATGCATTTCCTGAAATATGGATCAGTGCAAGATTATCTAACCCTAAAGCGATTTCAATAAAAATTAATCCTATTTGTGCAATAGAAGAGTACGCAATTTGACTTTTGATAGAAGATTGAACTCTAGATGTTAAAATAGCTGTTATTGTAGTTGTAATACCAATCACAACAACAAAAATTCTAAATGAAGTTTGGTTTTCCCAAAATGGAAATGTTCTTAACATCAAAAATGCACCTATATGGATTGATAATGATCCGTAAAATATTGCACTTGAAGGTGTTGGACCTTCCATTGCTCTTGGTAACCATGAAGAAAAAGGAAATTGAGCAGATTTTGCAGCAGCAGAAATAAATATTAGAATAGCAATGATTACACCAATATAACTATGATTTAATAAATGTTCATGCATTAAACTAGCATCATTAATCTTTTCAAATGTAATATTTTCATGAAATAAATGATGACTCAGCCACATTGCTAAAATTACACCAACATCACCAATTCTATAGATTGAAAAGACTTTAACAGCATTTTTAACGGGTAAATATCGATCTCTATAAAATGCAATTAAAAGAAAAGAGGAGATCCCTAGTATTTCCCATCCAATAAAAAGAGTTTCAAAATTTCCTGAAAAAATGATAAAATTGAATCCAATATAAAAGAAAAGTATGATGGAAAAAAAACGTTTATATCCTTCTTCTCTATGAAGATATGTTCTGCAGTAAGCGACTATTAAAAAGGTTAAAAAGGCCCCTATTAAAGTAAATACGGCTGTTATTTTATCAAAGTATAAATCAATGAAAAAGTCATATCCATTCGCTTTGTAGATAGAAAATTCTTTTAAGTTAATTGGTTGATGATCGTTCATAGACCAAAAACAAATAAATCCTAAAGTGAAAAATAAATGTATACCTACTGTTGATAGCGAAATCCAAGAAATTAATTTTTCTTTATTCGGAACGATTATGCTAAGTATAAAACCAATTAATGGTATCAATACAAATAATTGAATGTAAAATTCCATGATTAGTTCTTATTAATTAAATAAACAGGTAAGTTTTCATGTGTAGATTCAATTTTAGAAGTTAAGTCAGTTACTTCTTCAATGTTGAAATCTTGAGGTGTATAAGGAACGATTTCATTATTTTCAAAAAGAAAAAATGATTTGGTCTCTGGATTAAATACGATCAATTTAATCCAATCTTTTTCAAACCATTCATAGGTTGCAGGATTTATTTTTATTGTATTTAAAACAACTTCAGGTAAATGTTCAACGATAACCATTAGTCTTAATGGATCGTGAACTTCAATCATTTGACTTGGTAGACCTGTTCTTAAATCACCATCAATTCCATTCGCAACTCCAAATAATCCCATAACATTGTGAGGTAATTTCGTTCCTGCTCCTAGTTTATGATTATCAACTCTTGAAAAGTAATATTCTAAATTTATTCCTCCACAAACAGGGGCTACAGCATTTAAAATATTTAGTAAATACTTCCCAGTAGGGTCGGTTGAATAATCGTATGAATTGAAAAATGAACGTCTATCTAGAAAAACTCCCTTTGAAAATTCACGTCTTCCAACAATACAAAGTGTGTTCGTAGCATGATTCAATTCAGGTCTAGGTTCAAATAATGAAACCGTTCTCAATTTTACTTTTGAATGAATTTTTTCAGCTTTATTTTTTGTATTGATTGATAAAAATCTTCTTGATCTTTCTTTTGCATTTAAATCTAAAGCTGTTCGAATTTTTGACTTGTTTTCGATGTGATCTTTGTAATTGATATCTGATAAAACTTTTACATCATAAAACATGATCTCATCTTTTGCTGTATCATGAAGTGCTCCAACGAATTGTGTTTCTTTAGGGATAGTAATTCCTCTTTCTTTTAATATTTCTCGAACCTTTTCGTGATTTGCCATAAAGCTGATCACACGAGCATTTACTGAACCAGGTCTTCCTGAACACGCACCACAATCATATCCAGCATAATGTGTATTGTTAACACTACTTGACCCATGACCAATTGCATAAACAATCGAAGCGAAATTATCTATTAATCCAATACTTCTTAAAAGCCCTTCAACTCTTTCAGCCATTTCAGTAATGTTGAATCCAATTTGTAATCCATTTTTATCAACTTCTCCATTTATATTTTCTATCGTTAGAATAGAATCTTTTTCCATGTGTTTAAAAGATGATACGGAAGATGCATTTGCAGAAGGAGCAAATACGTTAAACATTAATTTAATAGCTGAAATAAAACCAAAAGTATGTGTATAAAGCCAGCCAGCAATTAATCCATTTGTCTTGTGTGAAAAATGAAAATCGGTTCGAAGTTTCTTTTTATCTTCGGTTTCTTGAATGATAAATTTCGGCATTACTGGAGCAGGACAAACTTTTGTATGGAAATCACTGTGCTCTGGTTGAAAATAAAATTCAATATTAAAATGCCCAGCAGTTCCAAAAGTCATACAATTTTCATCTATCGCTTCAATGTTTCTTCTTGTCGAACATTCACGATCGTCAATACAGAACATTGCTTGAAAAGATGTTTTTTTGTTTTCTAAGATGGGTGCTTTTTTGTTTTTAGCTAATCCATTTAATACTTCATCAAAATAATTCCATTCTACTATTTCTTGCCAAAGAGCGTAGACTTGAAATAATTCAGAGCTCTTTATTTCTTCAAAAAAGGGAGCGGATTTCCCATTAACTTTTATCCCTAAAGGAGCCCATATTTCACCGAAGTGATCATCTAATGCATCAATTTCAAGAAGTAATTCAAATATAATTAATTCTTTTAATGTTATCTTTCTAGAATCTAATAGGGTAGAAGGATTTTCTTCAATAGTAGCAACTATTCCTGACCATCCTGGATGAGAGAATTGTTGATCAAAAATATATTGTTCAAACAATGATTCGTCTCCAACTAGTATTTTTAGAAGTTTTATAATAGAAATATTTTCTTTTAATAAAATTTCTTTTACTCTTTTCGTTTTGAATAAACTGTTAAAACTGTTTTTTTCTAGTTCTCTAATTGAGCTTAAAAAACCCATTTTACAAGTTGGGAAATTCCAAATAGAAACACCTTGATCTAAATAACTACAAACGGTTCTAAATAACAAAGGATGAACCACTGAATCTAAATCGATTTTAAAATGATTTTTCCAATTAGATCTTAAAGATCCTATTTGTGGATTCAGCGTTTCATCGTATTGTTTATTTAGAAGATTGTTGATCCAAACAGCCTTGTTTTCACTTCCTTTATTTTTGCGTATTACATGTTCAAAAACAGATTGATTTATTTTTTTATCAATGTATTGAATTCTGTATTCATCAATGTTAAGGTAGACTTTATATCCAAAAAATTCAGATGCAGTATGAAGAGCATCATGAAAACTTTTCTCTTGAAAAGCATGAAGTGTATTGTGGTGAATAAAGTCCTTTAATGGGGCTTGAGCAGGTAAATAATGTTTTAAATTATGAATTGTATCGTGCTCGATAAATTTTTTTGATTTTATCATATAAGTTGAATTATTTGATACAATCACGAACAAATTTTATTTTAATAAGGAAAACCTTTAAAATCTCAATAATTAAAAAAAAATTATAATTTTACACACATTAACTTGTAAATGAGTATTTTATAATTTATTTCTACTAAAAGAAATGAACTTATAAAGATGTTTTAAAATATATTGATAGTGATTTTTTTACATACGAATAAATCCCAGTAATTCTGGAAATATTAAGGGTAAATAAAAAAATCAAATTAGAATTTGAACACTTTCTATCCATATTTCTGATGTAATCGAAGATATGTTTTGTGCGTAAAATTGAATTGAAGATTCAGAATTTAATTCAATTTTTTGAAAAAGAAAGCTGTTATTTATTGGGTTGAAATAAAAATTTGAAAATGAATCTAAATGTTCATCACTTCTGTTTTCAATTTCTTCTACCTCTTCGATTTCTTCATTTTCTACATTTAATGCAGTATGATTATCGTTTTTTTGGGAGTATGTATTTTCTTTTTGATTATTTGTTTTTTCGTCTAAGTTCATTCTAAAATTTACCGGATAAAAAAAGCTGTTTAACAGAACGAAAACTGTTAAAAAGCACATGACCCGAGCAAATAAATCTTTCACCATATTACAAAGATACATTTTCAAATGAATTTTCACTTCTTTTTAAATGTTATAAAATTGTTAAAATATGATTTAACTCAGTTTTATAAGTTATTTTTCAACGATTCTAAAAGATCAATAGCTCTAACACCAAATTGATCATTTGACCATCGATAAATTGGTTTTTTGTCTCTTATTCTTAGAAAAACTGGGAATCTCATTTGAGCTAATTCTGCTAATTTATCTGGATTTGAGGATAATTTCAAATGAAAAGCATTATTTATTTCTTTTTTATAGGCGATTAATGATTTCTTATCTCTACTACAAACAATAAATATGATGGATAAATTTGGATTTCTTTTTTTTATAATTTTTAATTTTTCAATAGATTCAAAACAAAAATGACATCCTGGAATTGTTAAAACGGATAATCCATTTTCATTAAAATTTTCATCCGCTCGACTGCTTTTAAGTTTGTCTCCATTTTTTGAAAAATCTCCTTGGTAAATTGGATTTAATCCAAATCCGATTATAAATGGAGAGGGAAGGACTAGCAGGAGTATGAAATATTTGATAGTTTTTTTTTGCGATTTTAATTTATTACTAATTTCAAAAGAAATTAGTATACCAATAATCACTAAAAGTATGTATGGTGTTATTTTTGAAATTGTCCATGAAAAATTCCAATTTAAAAGTATTTCATTTATTTGATTGAAACATAGAATACTTAATAATGAACTTGTTAAATATATGATCAATTTTATCATTTTCACTTTTTTTTGTTTTAAAAATAGCACTCTTTATTTATTGAGGAGCTCTTATACCAAGTGAATATATATATTATAGTCCAATCTACTTATTCTTTTTCATCATTTCTTCTTCAAAAAAACGTTCTTTAGACAATGCTATGCAACCATTTTTTTCATCGAACTGATTAAAAATAATTGTGTATACTTGGATCAAATTATAAAATCATTAGGTATTATAAATAAAAATGAGACTATTAAATAAATAATAGCCTCATTTCCTATATAGTAACGTTCCGTTCTATCCGATTTAAATCGGGAAGAGGGACCGAGAAAAGATTCCGTTAAACGGAATCTTATTTCTTACATCATACCGCCCATTCCTCCAGGCATACCACCCATTCCTGCCATACCAGCACCAGCTTCTTCTGGAGCGTCAGTAATAACACATTCGGTAGTTAATAGCATTGAAGCAATTGAAGCAGCATTCTCAATAGCAATTCTTGTTACTTTTGTTGGATCAATTACACCAGCAGCATATAAATTTTCGAAAACTTCTGTTCTAGCATTGAAACCGAAATCATCTTTTCCGTCTCTCACTTTTTGAACAATAACAGCTCCTTCTTCTCCAGCATTTGCAATAATTTGACGAAGAGGTTCTTCAACAGCACGACGAATAATTGCAATTCCTGTATTTTCGTCTTCGTTTACTCCTTTTAGTTCATCTAAAGCAGGAATACAACGAATTAAAGCAACACCTCCACCAGGAACGATTCCTTCTTCAACAGCAGCTCTTGTAGCAGCTAAAGCATCATCAACACGATCCTTTTTCTCTTTCATTTCAACTTCTGTAGCAGCACCTACGTATAAAACGGCAACTCCTCCAGCTAATTTAGCTAAACGTTCTTGTAATTTTTCGCGGTCATAATCAGAAGTTGTTGATTCGATTTGAGCTTTTATTTGTCCAATTCTAATTTCAATTTCTTCTTTTGCACCTGCTCCATTGATAACAGTTGTGTTATCTTTGTCAATCTCAACTTTAACAGCTGTTCCTAACATATCCATTGTAGCATTTTCTAATGTCAATCCTCTTTCTTCAGAAACAACTTGTGCTCCTGTTAAAATAGCGATATCTTCTAACATTGCTTTTCTTCTATCCCCAAAACCTGGTGCTTTTACTGCAGCAACTTTTAGTGATCCACGAATACGATTAATAACTAATGTAGCTAATGCTTCGTTGTCAACATCTTCAGCAATAATTAACAAAGATTTACCTGCTTGAACAACTGGTTCCAAAATAGGAAGTAAGTCTTTCATGTTAGAAATCTTTTTATCGTAGATCAAGATCAATGGGTTTTCCATTTCAACGATCATTTTCTCTGCATTTGTTACAAAGTAAGGAGATAAATATCCTCTATCGAATTGCATTCCTTCTACTGTTTTTACTTCAGTTTCTGTTCCTTTTGCTTCTTCAACAGTAATTACTCCATCGTTACCAACAACTTTCATTGCTTGTGCGATTAATGAACCGATAGTTTCGTCATTATTTGCTGAAATAGTTGCGATTTGTTTGATTTTGTCATTATCCGAACCAACTTCTTTCGAAATTGCTTTCAAATGTTTCACAACTTCAATTACAGCTTTATCAATTCCTCTTTTTAAATCCATTGGATTAGCTCCTGCAGCAACATTTTTCATTCCTGCACCAATGATTGCTTGTGCCAATACAGTTGCTGTTGTTGTTCCGTCTCCTGCGATATCTGCAGTTTTTGAAGCAACTTCTTTTACCATTTGAGCTCCCATATTTTCAACAGGATCTTTCAATTCAATTTCTTTTGCTACTGAAACTCCATCTTTTGTTACTTGTGGTGCTCCGAATTTTTTACCAATTACAACATTGCGTCCTTTTGGTCCTAGCGTTACTTTTACAGCATTTGCTAATGCATCAACTCCTCTTTTTAGCTTTTCACGTGCTTCTACGTCAAAATATATTTCTTTAGCCATTTTTTTATTTTTTTTAACATTGCAAGCAACGTTTTTTATCAATAATCTTTTTTATTATCTTTTGGGTGGTGACGTTTAATAAACGTCCTATTGGGTGGAGAGGTTTAATTAAACGTCTCCACGGTATATTTTACAATATCCCGTATATATCTGCTTCACGCATGATTAAAAACGTTTTACCGTCTAACTTGATTTCTGTTCCTGAGTATTGTCCAAAAAGAACATTGTCACCAACTTTAACTGTCATTGGTTCGTCAATTTTCCCTGCTCCTGAAGCAACGATTGTTCCTTGTAATGGTTTCTCTTTAGCTGTGTCTGGAATAAAAATACCACTTGCTGTTTTTTGCTCTGCAGCTACAGGTTCAATTAAAACTCTGTCTGCTAATGGTTTAAATGATATTGACATATTTATTAATTTATTTTTTAAAATTTTACTTGATTTTACCCCAATTTTATGCCGTTTTAAAGAAAGCGACAGATTAGCGTATTTATGATTTTTTCAGCATAAAAAAATGTCAGTATGCTGACATACTGACATTTTGAATTTATTTTACTGAACTCTTATTTTGGTTTATTTCCTTGCTCTTTAGGAGCTGGCTCATTTTGTTTTATTTTCTTTGGCTGTGTAAGTCCAGATAAAACAATACTTACTACCAAAATTGTACCTGCTAAGGTCCAAGTTGCTTTTTCTATAAAATCGTTTGCTTTTTTTACTCCTCCAAGTTGTTGACTTGTTCCAAATTGTGAATTGACTCCACCACCTTTTGGATTTTGAACAAAAACGACAAATATTAATAAAATACTTGCTAAAATAATTACGATTGATAATAAAGCTTCCATTGTGTTATGTGTTTAATTTTTTTGTTAATTCAGTTATTTGGTTTGCAAAGAAAATCTTTTTTTCTGGATTAATTGCAATTAATTGTTGATATGCATAAATTGCTTTTGGAAAATTGCCTTGAGCGGCGAAGATTTTTGCTAGTGTTTCGCTGACTGGCAGGGTGTTTTCGTCTAAACTTCTTCTTGCTTTTTTTACTGGAGAAAAAAACTCTGCTTTAGGTTTTTCGACCTCTTTTTCGTCTTTTTTAGGTCTAGAAATAGAAGGTTCGTCTTTTATAAATTGATTTACGAGCGAATTTTTTTTGTCTTTTGAATCAATTTCTTCTCTTTCAACTTCATTATTATTGGCTTTTAACCATGAAGAAAATCCTTTTTTAGAAGATGTTTTTGATTCTTTTTCTAAAGAGTAATTTGAAAATTGAGGGGTGAAAACTATTTCCTCATTTTTTTCTTCAAATATTTCTTCTTCTTCCGTTTCTATTTCTACTTCTTTATTGTTTGAAATTGAATAATTACTAGAAATTGCGTGAGATAAAACTTCAATTTCTAAGTCGTTTTCAGCAAGAACATTTCCATATTCGATATTTTCTAATTCAATTTCTTCAATTTCCTCTTTGATCTGTATTATTTGATGTTCTTCAATTGGTTTTATTGAGATTTCAATTTTATCAGATGTGTCTTCAGATTGTTTGTCAATTATTTCTTCTATTGATGAAACTTTTTCTTCTATTATTTCAATAGTATCTTCTTCAATATCAGTTGATTTTATTTCATAAAGTTCTATTTCATGAATTTCTTCATGTAAATCAACGCTAACATCATCATTAATTAATTGTTCATTTTCATTCTCAAAACTTTCCTGATTATCGTCAATATAATTGCTTTCTAGATCCACGTCTAGTGTATTTTCTTCAATTTTTATTTTTTCAATAATTAGTTCTTGTTCTAATTCAACAGGTTGAACAATTTCAATTTCTTCAATTTTAGGACTTACTAATTCTTCCTCTTGAATTAAATTCAATTCGTTATTCGTTAATTCAATCGAGCTATTTTCTTCAATTTCTATATTTGAGTTATTATTCCCTTTTTCGTTAATTAATTCATAGAGTCTAAATCGATCTGTTATTCTATAAGCATGATGTTGAAGTTCATCATCAAATCTAACGTCATTGTTTATTGAAAGGGCCTTTAAATATAATAAAGAAAAAACTTGAGCATAAGGATATTTTTCAGACAATTGACGTAATTCATCAATGTCAGATGATCCACATAATTGTGGATTCTTAATTCTAACCGATATTTCTTCTAAATTCATCATTTACCAGTTCGAAAATAGTTTATTTAATAGATCTTGCACTATCAGTTTATTAATTTCATCTAATAATTGATTTTCAATAGAAGATAAATCTGAACTAGAGTCGTAATCTGCAAAACGAGAACTTGTTAAAATCATTTTATCTTCTTTTGGTTTTGTTATAAATATAGTAAAATCAACTGTAATTGTTAATCTGTTTTTTGCGGCATTATCTCCGGGTTGAATTGCGATAGGAGTGATTGTGTAATTAGTAATGTTTCCTTCGATAGAAATTTGAGGGATTATCTTTTTTGGATTTGGACTTAAAGTTAGTTTTGATCTGTTTTGAACTTCTTCTTTTATTTTTTCAGTAAGTTGAGTAGAATAGCTAATTGGTGCATTTGGAGCAGTTAATTCTAATGTTTTTACTATGAAAACCTTCCATTCATCGGGCATAGAACCGTCTTGAAACGATATGCTCTTTGGCCAACAAGATGTTAGAAGTACTATTAAAAAAGAAAAGTAAATTAATTTCATTTCATTTGTTTTTTATTAATCTCAAAAGTACAAATTGATTTGAAAGAAACTGTCTAAATTTATAGTGATTTTGCTATTTCATGTCTTTTTATCTACTTTTTCTTTAAAATTTCTAGAGATAACCACTGCTTTCGCTATAAATTTTAAATCAAACTAGATGAAAAATACATTGAAATATCTTCATCAAATAATTTTACATAGTTCCTAATTAGTCTGTTAAATTATATTCTTTAATTTTTCTGTATAATGTTCTTTCAGAAATCCCTAATTCTTCTGATGCGTATTTTCGCTTCCCTCTGTGCTTTTCTAATGCTTTTTGAATTAGTTCTTTTTCTCTGTCTTCTAATGACAACGATTCCTGTAATTCTTCTTGAACTTCAATGTCTTCAGTTACATTATTGACAAAACCTGTATTGGTTTCTGGAATTTTTTCTGAATTAGTTAATAAACGAGTATTATTTGGGGTGTTTAATTCTTGATACAAGCGATTAACCATGTCAGATTGATCAGTATTCAAATTAATATCACCGTTTTGTCCAATTAATTCAATGACCAATTTTTTCAATTCTCCTAAATCCTTTTTCATATCGAATAAGAATTTATACATCAATTCTCTATCTGAAAAATTATCGCTTGACTTACTGTCTACTGCAGGTAAAGAATTATCTTCTTCTTTAGGTAAGTAGAAAGCTAATTTAGGACCGTCAATTTCTCTTTCAGTTTCAATTACTGAAAGTTGTTCAACCAAATTTTTTAATTGACGAATATTTCCTGGCCATTTATAGCTCGATAAAACTTCAGCTCCATCTGCTGTTAATTTTATTGCAGGCATTTTATATTTATCGGCAAAATCACTCGCAAATTTTCTGAAGATTAAATGAATATCATCTTGTCTATTTCTTAACGGGGGAAGAGCAATTGGAATGATATTCAAACGGTAAAACAAATCTTCCCTAAATTTACCTGAAGAAATTGCTTTTTGCATATTTTCATTCGTAGCCGCAACAACTCTAACATTTGTTTTAATTGGCTTAGAAGCTCCAACACGAATAAATTCACCTGTTTCTAGAACTCTTAAAAGTCTAACTTGTGTTTGCATGGGTAATTCAGCAACTTCATCCAAAAAGATAGTTCCGTTGTTAGCTACTTCAAAATATCCTTGTCTTGAACCACTTGCTCCTGTAAATGAACCTTTTTCGTGTCCAAATAATTCTGAATCGATTGTTCCTTCGGGAATAGCACCGCAGTTAACAGCAATGTATTCACCATGTTTTCTTGCACTTAATTGATGAATTACTTGCGGAATTATTTCTTTACCTGTCCCACTTTCTCCAATAACTAATACTGATATATCTGTAGTTGCAACTTGAATAGCTACTTCTAAAGCCCTATTTAAAAGCGGTGTGTTTCCAATTATTCCGAAACGTTGTTTTACTTGTTGTAAATTCATATTCTGGAATTTTATAACGTGTGAGGTGTACAAATTTCTTCCACTTCTCCAATTAAAGTTGAGGATGTACAACTTTTAATTCTTACCATAACATATTGACCTTTATTAAAATCTCCTTTCGGAAAAACGACTACTGAGTTTCTTTCATCACGACCGCTCATATCATCTTGTGATTTTTTTGAATAGCCTTCAATAAGTACTTTCGCCAATTTTCCAATTTGATTTTGGTTATTTTTTAATGAATTCGCTCGTTGTGCATCAATAACTTCCGTTAATCGACTAGATTTTAAAGCTTCTGGAATATCATCGTCGTATTTTCTTTCAGCTAACGTTTTTGGTCTTTCTGAATAGGTATACATGTAAGCAAACGTAAATTTCACTTCCTCAATTAAAGATAAAGTTGCTTTGTGATCTTCTTCTGTTTCACCGCAAAATCCAATAATTAAATCCGTTGAAATACTACAATTAGGTATAATTCGATTGATAGCTTCGATTCTATTTAAATACCATTCTCTCGAATATCCTCTATTCATTCTAGCTAATACTTCTGTACTACCAGATTGAACTGGTAAATGTATATAAGGACAAATGTTATCGTGTTTTGCAATTGTTTCTAAAACTTCATCGACCATATCTTTTGGATGAGAAGTAGAAAAGCGGACTCTTAAATCAGGAGAAACAGTTGCTACTAATGCTAAAAGTTGAGAGAAATTTGTTGTTGAAATTGTTTCATCTTTAATTTCTCCTTTCGAAGTAATATTCCAGCGATAACTATCAACATTTTGACCTAATAAAGTAACTTCTCTATATCCAGCTTTGAACAAGTCTTTACATTCTTGAAGAATTGTCAATGGATCTCTTGAACGTTCTCTTCCTCTCGTAAAAGGAACAACACAGAAAGAACACATATTGTCGCAGCCTCTTGTAATACTAACATAACTAGAAACACCACCTTGATCTAGGCGAACAGGGGAAATGTCAGCATATGTTTCTTCTCTTGAAAGTAAAACATTTACTGCTTTTTGACCATTTTCAACAACATTTACTAAATTAGGTAAATCTCTATAAGAATCAGGGCCTGCAACTATATCGACTAATTTATCATCTTCTAAAAGTGATTTTTTTAATCGCTCAGCCATACATCCTAAGATTCCTACTGTTAAATTAGGTTTGTTTTTTTTATGTTTTCTAAAATCAGTTAATCTTTTACGAACCCTAACTTCAGCATTATCTCTTATTGAGCAAGTGTTAACTAAAATAACATCAGCCTCTTCAACATTTCTTGTAGTTGTAAAACCATCATTCGCCATAATTGAAGCAACAACTTCACTGTCAGAGAAATTCATTGCACAACCATAACTTTCTATGTATAATTTTTTTCCGTTAGCAGGAATTGTATTGGGTATAACTAAAGCTTCTCCTTGACGATCTTCATCGTGCATTTTAGGATGTTCTGTATTATTTTCGCTCATTGTTTCTTAAATGTGAGTGTAAAAGTACAATAAAAATCAGTGTGTATGTCAAAATGGCAGGCTGTTTTTTGTTTAAAATCGTTAAAAAAATAGAATAAGCACAACAACATGAAAATGAATGAAAATTTCTCGCTAAAAATTCAGCTCTATTAATAGGTGTGATTTTATAAAAAACAGTATATTTTAAGTTTGTTTTAAGATGAAATCAGCTATTAATTGGAAGTATATTGAATTATTCTAATTTTTTATTTATTAGTTAATGCATTGATTTACATTAAATTATTGAAATATATTCTGTGCATTAAAATAAACAGATTGGATTTTCTGATAAAATGCATTTAATTTGCACTTCATTTGGGCAGGAAAAACCTCTCATTTTAATAAATTTATTATCAATATTTTTGATTAATGGCTAAAAATCTAGTAATTGTCGAATCCCCTGCGAAAGCTAAAACTATTGAAGGTTATTTAGGAAAAGACTTCGTTGTAAAATCAAGTTACGGACATGTTCGCGATTTGGCTAAAAAAGGAATTGCGATTGATATTGAAAATAATTTCCAACCCAATTACGAAGTTTCCCCCGATAAAAAAGCAATTGTTTCTGAATTGAAAAAATTGGCAAAGGAAGCGGAAGTTGTATGGCTAGCTACCGATGAGGACCGCGAAGGAGAAGCTATTTCGTGGCACTTATACGAATCATTAAATCTTGAAAAAAAGGAAACAAAACGTATTACTTTTAATGAGATTACAAAAACGGCAATTTTAAAAGCAATTGATAATCCTCGTATTATCAACCAAGAATTAGTAAACGCTCAACAAGCAAGACGTATTTTAGATCGTTTGGTTGGATTTGAACTTTCTCCTGTATTATGGAAAAAAGTGAGACCAAGTTTGTCTGCAGGTAGAGTTCAATCTGTTGCTGTTCGATTAATTGTTGATAGAGAAAAAGAAATTACAGCACATAATTCAGAAACATTTTTCAGAGTAAATGCTGTTTTTACAAAAGGAAAGGATAGAATTAAAGCTGAGTTAAATAAACAACTTGTCGATAATAAAGAAGTTAAATCTTTTCTAGATAAATGTAAAAATACTGAATTCGAAGTATTAGATGTTACTAAAAAGCCAGCTACAAAAACACCTGCAGCTCCTTTTACTACGTCAACTTTACAACAAGAAGCAAGTTTAAAACTTGGTTTTTCAGTTACTAGAACAATGTCTGTAGCGCAAAGGTTGTATGAAGCAGGAAAAATAACATACATGAGAACTGATTCAGTAAATTTATCTGAAACAGCTATTAATGGAGCAACTTTAGAAATAGAAACTGCTTACGGAAAAGAGTATTCTAAACCTACAAAATACAAAACCAAAAATGAAAATGCACAAGAGGCTCACGAGGCAATTCGTCCAACTGATTTTTCTGCACATACAATAGATGGTGAAAGTGAAGAAGTACGTTTGTACGAATTAATCTGGAAACGTTCAATTGCGTCTCAAATGAGTCACGCAAACTTAGAAAGAACGGTTATTAAAATTGGTGCACCTTCAATTACAGAAGTATTTCAAGCTAGGGGAGAGGTGATAATATTTGATGGTTTCTTACGAGTTTATCTGGAATCGAATGTAGAAGATGAAGATGATGAGGACGATGAAAAAGAATCTGATTCGGCCTTATTACCAGCTGTTTCTCAAGGTGAAAATTTAGGGAAAGATGTAATTCGTGCTACTCAACGTTTCTCTAGAGCTTTACCGCGTTATGTGGAGGCTTCTTTAGTGAAGAAATTAGAAGAATTAGGAATTGGTCGTCCTTCTACTTATGCACCGACTATTACTACGATTCAAAAACGTGGATATGTTGAGAAAAAAGAAAAAGAAGGTGACGAAAGAAAATATGAATTTTTTGAATTAAAAGGTTCAACTGTTTCTGAAGAAATGAAAATTGAAATTACAGGTAAAGAGAAAAATAAACTTTCTCCTACTGATATTGGTGTTGTTGTTACTGATTTCTTAACAGAACATTTCGAACGTATTTTAGATTACAATTTCACGGCAAAAGTAGAAGCTGAATTTGACGAAATCGCAAACGGTTTGGTTGAATGGACAAAAATGATCCATGATTTCTATACTCCATTCCATGCGAGTGTTGAACATACATTGGAACATTCGGAAAGAGCTTCAGGTGAAAGAGAATTAGGAATTCATCCTGTCTCTGGAAGAAAAATGATTGTTAGAATTGGACGTTTTGGACCAATGGTTCAAATTGGAGACGAGAAAACAGATGGTGAAAAACCTCAATTTGCTTCTTTACAAAAAAATCAATCAATCAGTTCAATTACCTTGGAAGATGCATTGGAATTATTCAAACTTCCTAGAACGCTGGGTGAATTTGAAGAATTAGTCGTTAAAGCAAATGTTGGTCGTTTTGGTCCTTATTTACAACATGGAAAAGCTTTCGTTTCTTTGCCGAAAGATGAAAGTCCAATGTCGGTTGAATTAGACAGAGCGATTGAAATCATCTTAGAAAAACGTCAAGCTGATTTAGATAAAATTATCAAGTTATTCCCAGAAAGACCAGAAGTTCAATTATTAAACGGACGTTGGGGACCTTTCTTAAAAATCGGAAAAGACAATTTTAAATTACCCAAAGATGCTGAAGTTGAAAAATTGACATTAGAAGAATGTATTACGATTTCTGAAAATCAGCCTGTGAGTAAATTCAAGAAAAAAGGTCCGGTTAAAGCAGAAGTTAAAGTTGTAGCGAAAAAAGCGCCAGCTAAGAAAAAGGTTGTGGCGAAGAAAAAAGCTCCAGTTAAGAAGAAATAATAGAAAATTATAAATAATAAAAACGTCCCTTTTCTTAGATGAGAAGGGACGTTTTTTTGTTGGGTAATAATTTATAATGATAAGTAATAATGAATTTCGATTTACTTTAAATTTGAAATAATTCTTTCAATAATAATATTGATAATTCTTTTGTTTATTTCAGTGTAATTTTCAATAAAAAAGTCATATTCTTCATTGGTAAAACAGCCAGAGATTAGTCCAATTATTTCATTCCTTAAATTTATATTTTTAAAAAGAATATTTTTTATATGAAGTGTTTTGTGCTCAAAAGATAAATTTGAATAATCAGTTTTTTCTAATGCTTTTGAAACTCGTTTGAATAAGATTTCATGCTGAAGTTTTATTACAGGACGTAAAGTTATGTTTTGAAACATTTCACCTGAACTCATGTTTTCGGAATTGATCGAATTTATTTTCGGTCTAATTTGAATTTTATCCATAATTATTTTTTTCATAAAAAAAAGGAGAGAAATTCCCTCCTAAATATTTAAGTCTAATGTCTATTGTCTAAAAATCTAATGTCTCATTTATTTGAAGCTCTAACCTCAGCTATCGTGTAAAAGAAAACAGCTCCGTATCCAATCGTTAACATTAAGTGAAATGGAACCATTCCTAAATCACCATATATTGCTCTGTTAACAGCAGTGAATCCGAAAAGTAAGAATAAAATCCCCTCACCAATATTGATGATGGATAAGCTTTTCTTATCGTATTTATTTTCTTGACTTTCACCTTTTTTAGCAATATTGAATTTCGGAGTTCTAACAAATGAACTTTTGATTCCTAAATACCCTTCTATAACCGCTACAGTGTTACTTAATGATAATCCCATGGAGATGATTAAGAATTGAAAGAAACGTCCGATAAAACGAATTAATGATTTAAATGTTTTCTCCGTTTTATCTCTATATGATAACCAGTAGAAATACATTAAGAAAACAGTACTAGAAATAAAGATAGATCCAAATTGGATGATGTAATTTAAATCAGAAAAACTGTCTTTAATATGTAAAATTGGGAGACTTAAAATAGACAACGTCAAAATAAACATAAACAAAGAAGAATTGAATAAATGGGATAATCCATGAACTCGATCCATAAATTTTACATTTTTCGCAAATAAAAGACGTTTCCACATTTTGATGAAACATTCAGCTCCACCTTTCATCCAACGATGTTGTTGGTTTTTAAGAGCCGACATTGTAATTGGTAACTCAGCAGGAGCGATAACGTGTTCACAGTATTTGAATTTCCATCCGAAAATTTGTGCTCTATAACTTAAATCTAAATCCTCAGTCAATGTATCATGTTGCCATCCTCCAGCATCTGCAATACATTGTTTTCTCCAGATTCCACCAGTTCCATTGAAGTTGATGAAATGTCCTGAAGCAGTTCTTCCTCCTTGCTCAATTGCAAAGTGACCATTTAATCCAAATGCCTGTAATTCAGTTAAAACAGAATAATCTTTATTTAAATGTCCCCATCTTGTTTGAACAACTCCAATTGAATCGTCCTCGAAATAAGGCATAGTTTTTTGTAAAAAGTCTTTTTCAGGAACAAAGTCTGCATCAAAAATAGCGATGAAATCACCTTGAACTTGGTCCATTGCAGAATCCAATGCTCCAGCTTTATACCCCGTTCTGTCAACTCTATGAACGTGTTGAATATTAATTCCTCTAGCAGCAACTTCAGCAACTTTTTTCGCAATTACATCAACTGTTTCATCCGTAGAATCATCTAACACTTGAATTTGGAATTTATCTCTTGGATAATCAAATTGAGAAACTGTTTCTATGATACGTTCTGCAACATACAACTCATTATACATTGGAAGTTGTACCGTTACGAATTTCGCTTTTGAAGGATCAAATTTCGGATGAACTGCAGCTGCCTTTTTCTTTCTGTTTTTAGCATAAGCAATAGATAACGAAAGTTGCAATAAACTATAAAAGAAAACCATTATAATACAAAACCCATAAATCGTTAAAATGATTTTAGCTGTTAAATGTGACCAATAATGTTCCTTTACACCTTTATCCCCCCAGTTGAATAACCAAGTTACTTTTAAAGAAATAACAAATGGTCTTTTTACATCAAATGTATAATTGTCGTGGTGTTCTTCCGTTAATGTAAAAGTATTAAGTGCTTTATCAGTATAATCTTTATCAAAAGAACTTAATTTGTATTTTCCGTAAGGGATATTTTTAAAGGTAAAATCTCCTTCTTCAGTTGTTTCAACAAGATACGTTTTTTTTGTTTTAACATTTTGAAGCTTTAATTGAACTTCTTCTACCGGATTTTCAGTTTTCTGATCGATTACCTTACCTCTTACCACACGTGTGTTTTGAGCATGAAATGAAGAAGATAAAAATAGTAGTGTAACGAAAGAAAAAAATCTTGGCATAAATATTGTATATTTCATTTTTAAGTATTCTGTTTTTGTTGTTTTTTTGAATTCAAAATTTAAAAAGCGTAAAGATAGTTTTTATTCTATGAATAAATGCATGTTCTTTGCTATTATTCATGTTTTAAATTTTTCAATTTTGTCTATTTTTTTTTCATTTAGTAATAGTACAATTTTACTGGTACAATTGACCGATTTTTAACAATTTATAACGTTTGTTTTTATTGTTGATTTACAGTGGGTTATGTGTTTCTATTGAATTATTTTATGTCCATTCGTCCTTTTTTCTTAATTTCAGTTGAATTAAATATTTACTTTTGAAAAGTAATTAAAATCTGAAAATTTAGATTTTAGCAAATTTTACTTTTTATGATGACCCATTTAAAATTATTTTTTTTACTTTTTTTGATGTTAAAAGGAGTAAGTTCTTTTTCTCAAACCTCTTACACTTTAAGTGGGGTTGTTTCCGATAGTACTTCTGGAGAGTTGATAATTGGTGCTAAAATTAAAGTGAATAACGTTCAAGGTGTTGGTGCTATGACAAATGAATATGGTTTTTATTCTCTAACTTTAAAAGAAGGAACTTATGTTTTTGAAATTTCTTCTCCAGGTTTAGAGACTGAAACAATCTCAATTGAATTAGTTGAAAATAAAAAAGTGAACATTGAGTTAAGAACGCATGTTACAACTATAGAAGAATTTGTAATTACGTCTAAAAAGAAAGATGAAAATGTTCAAAGTGCTCAATCTGGTGTAGAAACTTTAAATCCGAAGCAGTTAGCAAAGATTCCTGTTTTGTTTGGAGAAAAAGATATTATCAAATCCATGCAATTAACTCCAGGTATCAAAAGTGGGGGGGATGGTAGTTCAGGATTTTTTGTTCGAGGTGGTTCATCTGATCAAAATTTAATTTTATTGGATGAGGCTCCTGTTTATAATGCTTCACATCTTTTAGGTTTTTTCTCTACTTTTAACAGTGATGCTATTAAAACTGCTACGATATATAAAGGAACTCAACCTGCTCAATATGGAGGAAGATTATCATCAGTTCTTGATATTCGAATGAATGAAGGGAACAATAAGAAATTTAGAGTGAGTGGAGGTATGGGTATAATTTCTTCAAAATTAAATATCGAAGGTCCAATTGTAAAAGGAAAATCTTCATTTTTAATTTCTGCTCGTCGAACATATGCGGATGTTTTTTTAAAATTATCAAAGAAAGAAAGTTTGAAAACTGCATCCTTGTATTTTTATGATGTGAATGCAAAAATGAATTATAAAATCAGTGATAAAGATAAATTGTATTTATCAGGATATTTTGGACGCGATAAATTAGGTGTTTCAACATTTGGTTTGACTTGGGGAAATATTACTGGGACAGCAAGGTGGAATCATGTTATTAGTGATAAATTATTTTCGAATACATCTTTTATTGTCAGTAACTATATATATCAAATTGGAATAAAATCTAATGGATCAACTATATCAATTAATTCAACATTACAGGATTATAATTTAAAAGAAGAAATTCAATATTATCCTAATTCTAGAAATAAAATTAAATTTGGTGTGAATTCAATTCACCACAGTATTATACCTGGGCAAGTGGAAGCTGGTGAAGGATCTGGTGCAAATTCCCTTATTCAAAAACCACGACTAAGTTGGGAGAATGCTATTTATTTTTCTAATGAATGGAAAGTTTCTGAAAATCTGAATGTTATTTATGGAGTTAGAGGGACTGAATTTTCACAATTGGGAAATGGAGGTAATTTTTACACGTATAATGCAAATGGAGATGTGGCAACAACAACGGTCTATTCTCAAAATAAAATCATTAATAGTTATTTTAATATAGAACCTAGAGTTTCTGCAAGCTTTATTTTTTCTGAGTCTGCTTCTTTTAAAGCTGGATATGCAAGAAATGTTCAAAATATTCATTTAATATCTAATACTACGGGTGATAATCCAACTGATATTTGGATCCCAAGTAGTAAAAATATTAAATCAGAAATCGCTGATCAAGTTTCATTAGGTTGGTTTAAAAATTTCAATGATAATAAATACGAAGTTAGTGTTGAATCGTATTATAAAGCTACTCAAAATCAAATTGATTATAGAGATGGAGCGAATACTTTTTCAAATGATCTTTTAGAGGGTGAATTACTTTATGGTATAGGTCGAGCGTATGGTTTAGAGACATATATTAAAAAAACTTCAGGAAAATTTACTGGTTGGATTAGTTATACGTTATCAAAAACTGAAAAGAAAATTAATGGAATTAATAACAACGAATGGTACAATGCGAAACAAGATAGAACACATGATTTATCTATTGTTGGTATCTTTGATATTAATAAAAAAATAACTCTTTCAGCAACTTTCGTTTTATATACTGGAAATGCAATTACTCTTCCTTCGGGAAAATATTATGTCAATAATCAGGTTCAATGGTTATATTCTGAACGAAACGGAGGAAGGATGCCACTTTATCATAGAATGGATGTTGCAGTTACTTGGTATAAAAAACAAACTGAAAAATATGAAAGTAGTTGGAATTTCTCTGTTTTTAATGTTTACGGACATGAAAATGCCTACAGTATTTCTTTCAAAGAAAGCGCTGATCACACAAAAACAGAAATTGTTCAAACGAGTCTATTCAAAATGATACCAGCTATTACCTATAATTTTAAATTCTTATAATTATGAAGATTAAAAACATATTTTACATCGCTCTTGTTTTTGCTATTACTAGTGTAGTTTCAAGTTGTACTAAAGTTATAACACTTGATTTAAAAGATTCAGAAACTCTTTATGTAATTGAAGGGGCTGTTAATAAAGGTGAATTAATTCATTTTGTAAATATTTCTCAATCTATTAAATTCAGTACTTTAAATTCATTTCCAACTGTGAGTGGTGCAGTTGTTGTCATGTCGGATGATAATGGGAATAGTGAAGTTTTAGTGGAAGTATCACCCGGTAAATACGCTACATCTTCCATCTTAGGTGTTGAAGGTAGAACTTATACTTTATCAGTCAAGATTGATGGTAAAGAATTTTTGTCTACTTCCACAATGCCAACTCAAGTTAATTTAGATTTATTATATTTCATTCCAGATAGTTTTGGTGGTGGAGAAGGTAAAATTGCAATTCCAATTAGACAAGATCCTTTAGGTGTTGTCAACAAGTATAAATTTGACATAAGTGTTAGTCGATTTAAAGAAAATAAAGGCTATGAAATGGATTCAGCGATTATTGTTCAAGATGATCAATTTTCTGATGGAGAAATATCACAGCAACCAATATTTGGTTCTTTAGGTGCATTTTTTCCAAATGATACGATTAGACTTTATACTTCATGTATAGATCAGAATGTTTATCAGTACTTCTATTCTTTGAGTTTAAATGGACCGAATGGTGCCGCTACTCCTTCAAATCCTGTAACAAATTTCACGGGTGGATGTTTAGGCTATTTTTCAGCACAAACGAAACAGTTTACAGAAGTAATTGTTCCTTGATTAAACATGTATGCCTTCTCGTAAAGCTCCTTCTTTGAGAGAGCATCTTGAAATAATGGTTCTAGTTATGCCTAGTTTTTCAATTACCCATTTTGTTTTAACGGCAGCAATTGGAGCCATTTTTTTACGAATAGGAATTATGAATTCATTTTTATCTCGATCTTCTTGGGTGGAATAAATTACCCAATCAATCATGTTGTTTAGAGTTTTCATTGGAATTTCACTGCATTTTAATTTATCAGGAAAAGGTTGGTTGTAAATTAATTCGTAGAATGTTTCAAAACTTCCCGACGCTCCAATTAATAAATCTTCTTTCTTATCGTCGAAAAAACCGTTTGCTTTTTCATTCAACCAATTAGTGATTGATTTAATATCGATTTCGGTTAAAGGATCATTCAATTTTAATTCTTGAAAAATTCGAGAAACACCAATATTTAAGCTAATCAAATCTGTAATTCCTTCTTTATTGGCAAAGATAAATTCGGTACTCCCTCCTCCAATATCCATAATGACTCCAGGTTTTACAAAATCATACGACCATAAAACTCCTTTGTAAATTAAATCAGCTTCTTTTTCGCCAGAAATAATATTGATTTTTATTCCCAATTCATTATCAATTTGATCAATAAATTGTTGTGAATTTTTAGCACCTCGTAAAGCTGAAGTTCCAAAAGCATTAATAACATCGACTTTATGATGAATACAAATAAAGTTAAAATGTCTTAAAGTGATTACTCCTCTTTCAAAAGCTTCAGGTGAAATAATGTTTTCATTAATTCCACCCATACCAAGAGAAACACCTTCTTTTTCTGAATGAATAACAGTGAATTTAGAATCCAAGACATCTGCGATCAATATATTGAAAGTGTTTGTTCCTAGATCTATTACAGCAGTTCTCATTTTAAGTTAGTAAAAGTAAGATTAAAATTAAATCTAGTTCTTTTTTCTGAATTTTCCTAATGAGATAAAACTTTAATTCTTTATAAATTTAAATTGTTCGATGATTTTAGTATCAGATATAAGTACGAAAGTATAGATTCCATTTGCTAAAGGTTCAACCGAAAAAGAGAATTCATTCAAACCTTTTTTTGCCATTTTTTCGAGTAAATTTTTCACTAATTTCCCTTGGTTATCGTATAATTCAGCTTTTACGATAGCTTCATTTTCTAATGTGAATTGAGCAGAAATAATTTCTGAAGCTGGATTTGGATAAGCATAAACACCATCCGGTAACGTGGGAACTTGAATGGTGTAATTTAAACTAGAAACACACCCTTTACTGTCTAATACTTGAATGTTAAAGCTGTCTCCTGAACAAATGTTATTCAATTGGTAATTTGTCGAAAGTGTATCCGAATTCCAATAATAGTAGTATGGGGAAGTTCCATTTGTTATTGCTACTGAAGCTGTATTGTTACAATGAATTAGGGGACTGTTTATTGTGATATCGAGTGATAAAGAAGTTGAATCTGGACTAAATAATTGTGCGCAAAATCCACTATTTGTTTTATCTGCTAAAGCCAGAAATCCAAAAACATAGGCTGATCCAGGTTCATTATATTTAGCTTGCATTCCAAAATAATCTCCCCATCTTTCATATCCGCCTCCTAATCTATTAACATAATTATATCCATCTTTTATTATTTTTACGGTTGAATAATTTTTTAGATTACTTATATGAATAGCTGCTATTCCTGGAAAATCCTTATAAGAAGTAAAGTTAAATCCAATCATTGTTTCTCTGTCACAAGCATCATTTCCTGAAGCTGCAATATTTGGATAACCAAAATCTTTGATTGAATCACCGATAATTTGACCTGTGACAGTTGGAATTCCTGTTAGGTTATGTATTGTTCCATGATAAATCCCACAAAAACCTGTTTCTGGGTTAATTGTATTTCCAACGAATTGAATTTCATCTTCAAATTGCACAGAACCCAAGACTCGGGCATCGTTAGTTTGAAGTCCATCACCAGCAATTGTTAAATCAGTATCAAATTGACGAGCATTTGGCGGAACGCCGTACGAAACATCTGTTTTTAATGCTTCTATTTGAAGCGTGTTATTAAGCATTTGAAGATAAAAAATTGTATCATTCTGAATCGCAAAATTTCGATTAGATAATAAAGTTAAATGATTAGAAGTTCCTGTTGCAGACTGAACGGGATGTAAATTTCGAATATATTGACCTCCAAATTTAATATCGTGATATAAAGTTGAATGTATATCAGTATCACCATTGAATCCGGCTTGTTTATCCATTTCCCAAATGATGGAGCCATCAAAACCAACTTGCCAAGAAACATTTGGTACAATTAGATTCGCTGTAAAATATAATTTATCTTCGGTAATTGTCATCGCTGGAAAATCTGTCCATCTTCCATTTAATAATGGATTTCCAGGTAGATGATAGATATGCCAAGGGTCATTCGGATTATTTGAAGAGCTGAAACAAATAATAATTTCATTCTTTAAAGTATCAGTGTCTTTTAAAACGGCAAGAATAAATCGATCTGAAACTGGATCGTAAATTAATTTTGGATCATAATAATGGCTAGCTGCAATTCCAGAAACAAAATTCACTAATGTTATTTGATAATTTGGAAAAACAGCGGTGTCCGTATTCATATTTCTTGCATATATCATTGAATTCATTGCCACCATTACAATTCCATCGTTTGAAATCGCTAATGTATTATCACTTGGAAGACCTCCTGTAATTTGGATTGGATTTCCAGAAACGGAGTATCTTTTAGGCTGAAATGTTTTACCTATTATTGGTTCAGGACCTGAATTGGTTGTTGATTTTAAAGTTGATTTTTGGGAATGTTTAAAATATTCACGAGAAGCAATTTTTTGATCTAACAAATAAGCCTTAGCTGAATTACCTTGTGGAATAGGAGCTTCTAAACTATATATCGTCGGATTAAAATCTACTTGAATATCTTTTGGTGAATTATTCGTTTTTAAAGGAATCGAAAATTCTTTTTTTGTGAAACTTGTTTGAGCGTTTATACTTGAAAAATAAGTCAAAACAAATACTAAGAAAACGGATTGTATAGTAAATTTCATTTTTGTCTTTTTGAATAACAGGATAAAGGTAGATGTATTTTTTTGCTAAAACATATAAAAATTATCTGAATCTGATGATTTTGTAATTTTTTTGACTTTTTATTAATGTTTTTTAGATGATTTAACTGGATGTCAGTTTTTAAGTGAGATGAATTAAAATTTGTCTAAAGAAACAAATTCAAGTTAATCCCACCTTCAAATCTCGGTTTTGAACAGAAATTTAAGGTGGAAATAGCCTATAGTTTTTTTGAAAAGATAAATAGCGATTATAAATTTCGCTTTTTAGCAACTTCATTTAAAATAATATTCTCACTCATTAATAGTTGATTTTGAATACTTGTTAATAATGTAAAAGTCATTATCAATGGAGTATTTAGGAATAAATCTTTTTCCCACGAATCAATTCCTGACCCTGGATTACTTTGATATTCTAAATTTAAAATTCGGTCTATTTTTTCATTAACTGAATTATTTAATTGATGTTTTATACAGATTTTATTAAGTTGTTTTTTATATTTTATTAATGACTCATATAAATGTTTACCATTCTCTTGTTCTATCAAAAAACCTGTAGGAGTATCATATTGATCTTTCGCATTAATTTCATATGGATTATTAATTGATTCTGGAGATTCTCCTGAATATGATAAAATTGTTTTTTTCATTTCATCTATTTGAGTTACCATTTCAGTTGTTGATGAATGAATTTTATTAAGATTTGGTTCTCCGTTTTTTGTTAGTTTATCAATTAATAAAATATTATTTTCATTCGTGAAAAAGTTAGTGTTCAATAAATCAAAACTTGTTTTAGTAGAACTTGTAATAACAGATCGAGTAACTGATGTACCTATGTTTAAAAAGAAAACACCAATACAAAGAACAGCTACAAACATCTTAAAATATTCAGAAAACGGAACTTTATTTTTTAATTGTTGAACGACATACAGAATTAAAGTTGGTACAATTAATAATGTAGATCCTGCTATCAACATCATACTAGCTCCAGGCCAATGTTGAATTTTAAACATCACTCCAAACACTATAAAGACACTAGAAATTAATCCAAATAGATTTGTAATTACAGTAAGAATGTTTTTGTTTTCTTTTATTCGTTGTATAAACAACAAGGGTAAATAGAGTATTCCCGATAAAAAAAGACCGAATAGTAAGAAGATACTCCCCCCAGGCCAATGTTGCATTTTAAACGTAAAACCTGCAATTATAAAAATTAAAAATAAAGAAGGTAAGGTAACTAAAAGTTTTTTCATTTTTGGTTTGTTAGTGTTAAATTAAGTTCAAATGTAGATAAAAAGTTTTAATTAGAATGAAAATAGGGCTGGGGTGTTTTTTTTTCTGGAGATGTTATTTTTAAATTTCAACTAAGCACTAGCTAAACGTCCGTTTTAATGGCGCGTAGCGGGGCTTAGTTGGAGTTTTTATTTTCTATTTTAAAACGATTGAATTTCAATGAATTAACTTTTAAAAAATGCAAAAGCTCCATTTGGATCACGACCGACCATTTTAACTATCTTAAAAGCGTGACTACTATTGACTCTTTTTTATATAAAGCTGCATTGAAGTAAATTCCATATTGTGCTTTAAATGAAACTAACCCTTTTTCCTGTTCGTAGATGTAAACTATCGAAATATTTCCATTATTTTCATCTTCTTTAATTCGAAATTTATAAAAAATGGAGCCACAGGTATCTACTCGTAAATAATCATAAATCCTCAGTTTAGAAACTTTTGTTTCCCCTTTTATTTCCGTCCATTGATTACCATCGTTAACTTCAATACAAGTTGCTTTTTCTAAAAAACTTATGTAAACATTTTGTTTATATAAATCATAGGATTTGATTTGTCCATTGTAAATTGAATTCATTTTTACTGAAGATACGGGAGAGTTGGGATAAATACAATCAAAAGTTATTAGGATAGTATCATTAACACCCTGTGAATATGATTTTTTATAAAAAAAACATATTAGAAAAATTAATATTACCTTATTTCTCATCGCTTTTTTCTGTTGATTGTGGAGTTTCCAATTTTATTTCAATTTCAATAGTTGTATTCTCTTTATACTCATCATCTATTAAAGTATTTATACGATGATAAAAAAGACTTAATTCATCATCATAAGTCGTGCCATTTTTAGTTACCATCTTATTTATATGACTATCAAATTCTGTCCCACCTGGTCCAATATTAAATATTGATAATTCATAAATTTCGTCTTTACTCAATCCAAGTATATTGTCATCAGAATATTCCTGTAAAATCTCTTGCATCTTTGATAGATTTTCATTCCATAAATCATGCGTTTCATCATCTCCTTGCATTTTTAAACCTTGATATAAGTGTAAACTTTCATGAGCTAACAATGCAATTTTTCCTAAACCATTATAGTTTTCAATGTCATCTCGAAATGCAATACCTCCATTTAACATGTCCAAAACTTCCTTACCTTTACTATTTATTATTGTTATGGTCTTCCATTTAGTTGTCGCAATACTACCAACACTAACAAAATCATTATTAACTTCGAAATAAATATTCAAATTTGGATTGTTTTCAAACATACCGAAATATTTTTTATATGCTGAATTGTTTATCATAACATCATTCAGTACAGTATTATATCCAGACTTTTCGAATTCAGCACTTCTTATAAAATCATTGCCATCAATTTCAATATTATTTATTGGATTGTTAGCAACAAAGTTATACGGACTTAAAAATGGATATTTCCTTTCCATACCGTCTCTCTTAAACCAACGACCAATTCTTGGATTATACATCCTTGCCCCAAAATCATAGCTATTTCCTTCATCTGAAACCTCGTCATCCTTCTCCTGTCCTTGGAATCCATACCTATATTCTAATGAAATCATCCCTGCTTCGCCCAACGAAACAAATGTTTCAATCTCACACGATGACCAAATTGCAAGATTCCATTTGCATATATTTTTCCCGCTAAATATAAAACACCTAAAGAAGAAATAATCAGGGTAAACATCGATAAATAGAGTTCATAAGCATGACCTTCTTTATATCC
>CANJKA010000029.1 GCA_947474675.1 Flavobacteriales bacterium | reverse complement strand
AGTTCAAGTTTCTTATGCAATTGGTGTGGCTGAACCATGTGGTTTATTCATTACTACTAACGGAACTTCAAAAGTAAATATGACGGAAGGTGAAATGGCGAAAATTGTATCTGGAATTTTTGATATGCGCCCTTACTTCATCGAACAACGTTTGAAATTACGTAATCCAATCTATTCTGAAACTGCGGCTTACGGGCACATGGGAAGAAAAAATGAAATCGTTACGAAACGTTTCAAATCTCCAAACGGAACATTCATCGAGAAAGAAGTTGAATTGTTTACTTGGGAAAAATTAGATTTCGTTGATAAAGTGAAAGCTGCTTTTAATATCTAATTGAAAGTTAACAATATTAAAAAACCGTTTGAGCATTAGCTTAAACGGTTTTTTTTTGGTCTTATTTTTTGTTTCAGTTTTGAGAATAAAAAAGGCTGTCCATTATAAAATTGGACAGCCTTTTTTAAAAATCTAGCTTATTATTTCAACGCAGCTAATAATTCATTTACTAAAGTTTCATTTACATTACCGTATTTAGCATCATAATCTTCACTTGAAAGTTTGATTACTTCGAAAGCTTCCTCTTTTCCATAAACATGTGTGATCTCAACATTTTTAGCTCCACCGTCTAAATCTTTGTATGTCAAGAAAAAATGACGAACTCTGTCTATAACCATTTTCGGCATTTCAGAAATATCATTGATATCTCCATAAGCTTGATCTCCTTTTAAAATAGCAATAATTTTATCATCTGCTTCTCCACCATCTAGCATTCTTAATCCACCAATAACTTTTGCTTCTAAAAATATATTTCCATGGACAAATGAACGTTCACTTAAAACACAAATATCTAAAGGATCCATGTCTCCTGTAATATCTGTTCTCCCGGTTTTTTCATTTGCGAAAGCAGCAATTTTTGTATCACATAATGTTTTAGGAACAAATCCATACATACACGGCATGTGATTTGATAATTTCTGTGGTCTATCAACCATTAAATGTCCAGATGCTTTGTCCACTTCATATTTAATTGAATCTGATGGAACGATTTCTATATATGCGTTGACAATTGCAGGACTTTTTTCTCCGACTTCAACACCGTGCCAAGGATGAGACACAAAACGTTGACTCATTGCATCAACAATTTTTTTAACTTCTTCTTTCATATTTATCAAATTAGCAGCTTTACAGAAATGAATATTCTCTAAAGCTGTGTAAAGTTAGTAAATTCTATCTCAATTAAGAAATACCAAATATTTTTTGTTTAAGAACTTGTTTTGTCATTGCACCACTTTCTTTCCAAACGATTTCTCCTTTTTTAAAAAATATAAATGTAGGTACGCTTTTTACTTTAAATTGTTCAGCAACAGCTTGATTTTTATCAATATCTATTTTAATAATTCGAATAGATTCTCCTAAATCTGTTTTAATTTGATCTAGAATAGGTTGCATTGTTTTACAAGGACCACACCAAGTTGCGAAAAAATCGACAAGAGTTGGTGTTTCAGATTGTATTATTTCGTTGAATTTGCTCATTTTATTTTATTGTAATTCTTGTATCTTATATCAATATTTAAATATCGTCTAAGAAAACGTTTTAAATTATCCTTTATTTTGCTATTATTGAATGAGATATCGTAATCAAATTCCCAATTTTTCTCATTGATCCTTTTTTGCATTACTTTAGGATGAGTGCCTTTAAATACAGCAAGTTCTCTAATGTTACTTAGATAATCGAAAGATTCAGTATTTTTAACATTTTCATTCACCCAGTTGTCGTCGTGCCATAATTTATTGAACGTCTCCTGTTTTGATTGCATTTTATCAGGAGGTTTTACCCAGCCATAATGATACACTTCTGCATTTATTTTTACGACATTCAATTTTTCATTCGCCAGTTTTCGAAATCCTTGCGCATCTCTGTAAGAAAAAATATCTTTTCTATTTCTAATTACACGAATTTCATCTAAATACCAACTAATAGAACTTCCTACAAAATCGTATGAACCATAAAAATGTTTATAATCAAATAGTAAACCATCGACCTCATCTCTATGTAAATTCTTTTCCATTGACAATTTAATTTCTTCTAGGTGTTTTTCATGAATCACTTCATCGCCTTGAATGTAAAATGCCCAATCACTATCTTTAGAAATTGAAGCAAAAGCCTTGTCAGTTTCAACTGCCAAAACCCTACCACCCTCTCTTAAAGAATCATCCCAAATAGATTCTACGACAATTATTTTTGAATCTATTCCTCTAATTAAATTGAGAGTATCGTCATCTGAATTCCCAACAACGACAACAACTTCATCGCAAATTGGTAAAATAGATAAAATTGCTTCAACTATAGGATAATCGTACTTAATTGCATTCCTAATAAATGTAAATCCACTCACTTTCATATTATACAAAGATATGCATTCTCTGAAATTATATCAAGCTAAACTTACAGTACAATCATCAAAAATCTCTCCTTATGATTATCTTTCAATAAATCTAAATTATAATTATCTTTGTATCCTATGAACGCATTAAATAAGACAATTTTAGACATACTGAAACTGATATTTTTCTGGTTACTACTTTTTGATTTTGGGAGGATATTATTTTCAATTCATCATTGGGGAGAACTTTCAAATGTTGGAGTAGGAGAATGGCTAATGGTATTTTTATATTCAATTCGTTTAGATCTTGCCACAGCTGCAGCTTTATCTACTTTACCAATGGTAATATTGTCTTTGAGATTTGTTAATAAATCGAAATGGTTAGATAGAGTGTTTTACTTGCTAATTATCATCGAATCTTTAGTTGTAATATTTCTAGTGAGTGGAGAGATTAACGCTTATTCTGAATGGAACCACAAACTTACGACACGTGTTTTTATGCATCTTTCGAACCCTGATGAAGTCTTTCGAACTGCTGATCTAGGAATGACAATCTGGTTTTTTATTTACTCAATAATCGAAATATTTTTCGCTTGGAAAATTTATAAATGGCTATTTATCAAAGAGTTTAGTAGATCAAATTCATCAATTTTGAAAAGGATTGGAACTTCGTTTTTAATATTCTTAATATCAGGGAGTTCATTTTTTATATTGCTTCGAGGAGGACTTCAACAAGTTCCTATGAATACTGATTTTTCATGTTTTTCAAAAGATCATGTTGTAAATGATATTTCTGTCAATTCAATCTACTACTTTGCGAAAAGTTTTTTGCTTTTTAATAGAAGTGAAATCGATGAATTTATGCCTAAAATTGATTCTGTTGAGGCTGATCAATTGGTTAAAAAAATGTATAGTTATTCAAAGAATCACGATCAGTATATTTTTAATCAAGAAAAACCAAATTTTGTTTTTATAGTTTTAGAAGGATGGTCCGGGAATGCAATTGGAAGCATGAGTGAAACAAAAGGAATAACTCCAAATTTCGATAAATTAGCATCCGAAGGATTATTTTTCTCAAATATTTATGCCTGTGGAGGGACTTCAGAAATTGGAAATTCAAGTATTTTTAGTGGTTATCCCGCATTACCCGAAATTTCTATTACGATGCAGTCTGATAAACATCGTAAAATTCACACCATCAATCAAGATTTAAAAAATATTGGATATAATTCTAATTACCTATTTAGTGGTGATTTAAAATATGGAAATATTGGAAGTTATTTTTTAGACCATGGATTTGATTTGGTGGAAGATGAAAAGGTGTTTTCAGCTAAATTAAATAGAGGGAAATTGAATTTTTATGACAGTGATTTATATGCTCTTTTGATTAAAAAAACGAATAAATTAAAACAACCATTTCTTCAATGTGCATTTACAGGAAGCACCCATTCTCCTTTTGACCATCCTAAAAAGAAAAATCAAATATACCTTGGAGCTGAACAAGATTATATGAATTCACTTATTTATGGTGATGAATGTTTAGGTGAATATTTTAAAAAATGTAAAAAACAAAAATGGTATAAAAACACAATTTTCGTATTAGTTGCTGATCATGGTCATCCATCACCCATTTGCGAAGATCCGAGTTCTAAATTGTTTTTCAAAATTCCATTTTTAATTTTTGGTGAACCTTTAAAAAATGAATTTAGAAAAAAAAGAATTGAAACACTTGGTTCTCAAGCTGATATTGCTGCAACACTCTTGTATCAAATGCATGGAGATTTAAAGCGTTATCCTTGGAGTAAAGATTTATTAAACCCTAATGTTTCTCAATTTGCTTTGCATACAATTAATCGTGGATATGGTTGGGTAACTCCAACAGGCAATATGATTTATCAAATGGATACCCGTGTGTTTTTAGAAAATACTTTTTTAGGAGAAAAGAAAAATGAAGAAGTTAAAAATTGCCATGCTTTTTTAACTCAATTTTATCAGCATTATAAATCTTTATAATATAAAATGACATTAAAAAATACAGACACTAAAAAATTTGGAATTGATTTTTCCTCATTTAGGGTTATACTTTTATCAGCCCTTATAATTCGATTAATTGCTGCTGTTTTTTCTGAAGGCTATGGTATGCATGACGATCATTTTTTGGTAATCGAAGCTTCTACATCATGGGTTGATGGATATGATTATAATGGATGGTTACCTTGGTCGAAAGGAAATAGAGGAGCTCCTGAAGGACATAGTTTTACCTATGTTGGATTAAATTATTTTTTCTTTTATACTTTTAAATTCTTTGGCATTGCTGATCCTAAAATATTGATGTTATTAAATAGATTAGTTCATGCTTTATTTTCTATGTTAGTCGTCTATTTTGGATTTAAAATAACTGAGAAAATATCAAATAGAAAAAATGCTGTTACTGTTGGATGGATATTAGCTCTTCTTTCAATCATTCCTTTTTTATCTGTTCGAAATTTAGTCGAATTATCGTCAATCCCTTTTTTAATTTGGGGAGTTTGGCTAATGGTTAAAAATGATTCTAAGATAAATATTTTTTATGCTGGATTATTAATAGGCTTAGCAGTTTCTTTTAGGTATCAAATTGCCATTTTTGCTATAGGAATTATGTTTTATTATCTTTTAATTTTTGATTATAAAACCTTGTTTAAAGGACCTTTTAAAAGTTTTGTTAGAACACTTATAGATCAGAAATTTGTTAGCTTTTCTTTTGGTACTTTTGTTACGTTTCTAATTACTCAAGGTCTGGTTGATTATTGTATTTGGGGGAAACCATTCGCTGAGTTTAAAGCTTATTCTACCTATAATATACAAGAAGGTGTTTTGTATTTGCCTAACACAAACTATTTTATGTATGTATTTGTTTTGTTGGGAGTTTTATTATTTCCATTTGGACTTTTAGTTGGAATTGGATTCATTAGATCAGCTAAAAAGCATTTGATGTTATTTATTCCAGTGATGCTTTTTATTTTATTTCACACTTTTTATCCGAATAGACAGGAGAGATTTATATTATCTGTTTTGCCTTTTTTTATTATTCTTGGAATTATTGGTTTTCAAGAGTTGAGAAAAAAACCATTTTGGGATAAACTTTGGAAGTTTTCCTATTCATTTTTTTGGATTTTAAATATCCCTACTTTACTATTTGTTAGCGTCACTTACACAAAGATGTCAAGAGTTGAATCAATGTATACTTTATACTCAGATAATTTAGTAGATGAAAGAATTTTATTAGAAGGTTCGGCCGACACAAAAACATCTATGTTGCCTAAATTTTATTCAGGTAGCTGGTATTGTACTTTTCTTGAAAGGAATGATAGTGTTCAACCTTTAGATGTTGTTCCTGGAGCTCGTTATGATTATATCTTCTTTTTTGGAGAAGAAAAATTACCTAAAAGAATTAAATCATATAAAAAATTATTCCCTAAACTTACCTTAGTGAAAAAGTGTTATCCGAGTTTGATGGATCAGTTGGTAAAGAAATTAAATCCTAGAAATTCTAATCAGTATATTGAGGTCTGGCGGACATACGAACCAATTGCAAAGAAATAATTCTCGCTAGAAAGTCCTTACTTTTTTATAAATTTAAACTGTGAAAATTTTAGTCATTCGTTTTAGTTCTATTGGTGATGTTGTTTTAACGACACCAATTGTTCGTTGTTTGAAGAAACAAATACCAAACGCTATTGTCCATTTTATTACCAAGAAATCATTTTCCTCAATACTTGAAAATAATCCATACATAGATAAAATTATTACAATTCAATCATCTATTAATGAGGTAATTTCAGATTTGAAAGCTGAAAAATATGATTGGATTATTGATCTACATAAAAATGTAAGAACCCTTTCATTAAAACAAAAGCTAAACGTACCATCTCGCTCATTTCCTAAAATTAATATTGAAAAATGGTTATTGGTAAAGTTTAAAATAGATCGAATGCCAAAAGTTCATATAGTGGATCGATATTTCGAAACAGTTAGACATTTAGGAGTTCAAAATGATTTATTACCGTGTGATTTTTATCTTTCAGAATCTGCTCATGTTGATATTTGTTATGAATTTAATATCACTTCAGAATTTGTCACGATTGCTATTGGAGCTCAATTTTCGACAAAGAGGATGCCTTTTGAAAAATTACGTGATATTTTAAAACAAATCGATTTTCCAATTGTTATCGTAGGAGGTGCTATGGATAAAGATTTAGCTGAAAAATTGATTGAAGAAGTTTCGGATAAAAACATAATAAATACTTGTGGTGATTTTTCTTTGCAGCAATCAGCTAGTATTGTCAAACAATCGAAAGTATTATTAACTAATGATACAGGAATGATGCACATTGCTTCTTGTTTCCAAATACAAACGGTTAGTATTTGGGGAAACACTGTGCCATCTTTAGGAATGTACCCTTATTTCCCTATAAATAAGAATTTATATTCAATACATGAAGTTAAAGAATTAGGTTGTAGACCTTGTTCGAAAATAGGTTTTCAAAAATGCCCTAAAAATCACTTTCATTGTATGACTAAACAAAACGTGGAGGCTATTGCAGAAGACGTAATTCAAAAAATGAATTTAGGGCATTTAAATCAATAATATTTTTTAGCGGATTAATATTATAAGTTGTAATAGGTTGATTTGTTACAGATTAATTGTAAATTAGAACAAATTGAGCATGTATGATAATCTGTTTAAATAATCGTTGTGATTTTCATTGTTGATTTCCAATGATATTTTCCAATGATGTTTTCCAATGATGTTTTCCAATGATGTTTTCCAATGATGTTTTCCATAGGATAGGGTTTAAACCCTATCCTATGGAAAACGAAAACGAAAACGAAAACGAAAACGAAAACGAAAACGAAAACGAATTTTTTAATGGGTAGACTTGTATATTTTTCTTTTAATTTGAGATTAAATGCTTTTTGAAATTTACCAACATTGTATAATTTCACAATTGTTATACAAAATCATCTTTTATGAAAAAAATATTTTTTATCCTTATTTGTTTTTCGAATACATCATTTTTCGCACAAGAGCTCGAAAAGTCAAAAGAAGAACGCTTATTAGCTTCTAGAATCCCTGAATGGGTTTTACCAATAATTGAAAAAAATGGGTTAGAAAAATTATATATTATTTCTGACACAATTAATCCCTTTTATTTGGAAGCAGATTTTAATGGGGACAAGGAAGTTGACATTGCTTTGTTCATGGTGAATAAAGAATCGGGAAAATCGGGGATATTGATTATTCACAGAAAAACAAATATGTATTATATAATTGGAGGAGGGAATGAATTCGGGATGGGAGATTCAATGACTTGGGTTAAAAATTGGAATATTTATAGAGGTAAAAATATCACTTCTTTAGCAGGAGGTTCTAAAATAGTATCGTTGAAAAATCCAGCTATTCGAATATATAAGACGGAAAATATTTCAGCCTATTTCTATTGGGCAGGAAGAAAATACAAAACGTTTAATCAAGTAAATAAAAAAATGATTTAATTTATAAAAACAAAGCTTTCAATTCAGTTGCATCTGCAGGATTCATTTTCCCAGCTAAGATTAAGCTTAATTGTTTTCTTCTTAAAGCACCTTCATATCTATCTTTTTCTTCTTCAGATTCAGGAGTTAATTCTGGGACTTGAATTGGCCCACCATTTTGATCAACAGCAACAAAGGTGTAAATTGCTTCATTTGATTTACGTTTTTTTCCAGAAACAGGATCTTCAACAAATACATCAACAAATACTTCCATTGATGAATTAAACGCTCTCGAAACTTTAGCTTCTAACGTCACTATTGATGAATGAATGATTGGTTCTTTAAAAGAAACATTGTTAACTGATGCAGTGACAACCACTCTTCGGCAATGTCTATGAGCAGAAACGCTAGCAATCACATCCATCCAAGCCAATAATTGTCCACCAAATAGATTGCCTAGAGTGTTTGTGTCATTTGGTAAAACAACTTTTGTAGATACAGATAATGTTTCGGATGCTAAACGTGCTTTCATGTCTTTTAAATTATACTTACAAAAGTAAACATTCAACTTTGATAAATTTCTTCTTCTTTTGAATATTCAAGCTTTATTAGTCAAAAATGTTTATTTTTATTCTAAAGTGAAAAAAAATAATCAATGATTTTATGAATGAAATTAGGCTCTATTTCTGACTTAATTATATATTTGTATTATTATTAAGTATAAATATATTTCTTAAATATTAAAACAAAGATTCATCATGGATAAGTTAATGGATAAATTAATTGCTGCATTTCCTCAAAATATTACTAGTTCTTTAGAATCAGCGTCTAAAATTAACTTTAAAACGCCTGCTCATGAAATTAAAAACCTTGTTTTTATTGGTATGGGTGGTTCAGGAATCGGAGCAAAAATTGTCTCAGGATGGGTTCAAGATGAAATTAAAATTCCTGTTCAATTACTACAAGACTATACCTTGCCAAAATTTGTTGATAAACATACTTTGATTATAGCATGTTCCTATTCTGGAAACACGGAAGAAACATTAGCATGTTTACTTTTAGCTAAAAATCAAGATGCTCATATTGTTGGCATTTGTTCAGGAGGAAAATTAGAAACTTTTTGTAATGATAATGGATTTGACTGTGTTGTTATTCCAGGCGGAAATCCTCCAAGAAGTGCAACAGCCTTTTCTGTTATTCATATTTCAAATATTTTAGTGAAGTTTAACTTAATTGATTCTAAAATTTTAAAAACACTGGCTAATTCAACTCAAATAATTGATGATAATATTGGTCTAATTAAAGAAGAGGCCAATAAATTAGCTGTATTTTTAAAAGATAAGGTGGCTGTTTTTTATTCAACTACAGAATATGAGCCTGTTTTAATTAGAGCTCGTCAACAATTTAATGAAAATTCTAAATTACTTTGTATTCATCATGTAATTCCTGAAATGAATCACAATGAACTTGTTGGTTGGGGTGGAGGAAATGATACTTTTGCAACTGTATTTTTTGATACAAAAGACATGAATATTCAAAACGAGAAGCGATTCGAATTAACTAGAGACGAAGTTTCAAAAAGAACAGCTAACGTTTTAACTATCGATGCAAAAGGTAAAAATAAAATTGAAAGAACTTTTTATTTAATTCACATTGTTGATTGGGCATCGCTTTATTTGTCAACCTTAAAACAAGTTGACCCAATGGATATTATTTGTATTGACTATTTGAAATCTGAATTAGGTAAATTGTAACATTTTTTTAATATCCCAAACATGCCAAATGTAATTTATAAACAACTTGGACTAATTGATTATAAGGAAGCTTGGGATTTTCAAGAAAAAATTTTCCAAAACACGATTGATGAAAAAATTCGAATTCGCAATGGCGAGGAAGGGTTAGTTACAAAGAATTACATGCTTTTTTGCCAACATCCGCACGTTTTTACGCTAGGGAAAAGTGGAAGTATGGACAATTTACTTTTGAATGAAAAAGAGTTAGATGATAACAATGCTAATTTTTATAAAATAAATAGAGGCGGTGATATTACCTATCATGGGCCTGGTCAATTAGTAGTTTATCCTATTTTAGATTTAGATCATTTTTTTTCAGATATTCATAAATATCTTCGGTTTTTAGAACAAGCTGTCATTGATACTTTATTAGAATATAACATTGAAAGTTCAAGAGTTGAAGGGTTAACAGGAGTTTGGATTGAAGGAAATACTCCTCGAGCAAGAAAAATTTGTGCTTTAGGTGTTAAAAGTTCACGATGGGTTACGATGCATGGTATCGGCTTTAACATAAATTCAGATCTTTCTTATTTTTCTCATATTATTCCTTGTGGAATTGAAGGTAAAGCCGTAACTTCAATGAAACAAGAACTTGGTCGCGAACTAGATTTCGAAGAAGTTAGTCAAGTTTTAAAAGAAAAATTATCGACTCAATTTGAATTTAAATATGTCTAAAACCAATAAAATAGTACTTCTAATTAAAAAAACATTTCGGTTAATTGGGATTGTTTTTATAGCTCTTTTTATTACCGTTAATCTTTTTATAATTCTTTCGGGACGCTTTTATTTATATAAAGGTATATCTTACACTTATTTGTCTGGAAAAACAGGCCCTACAATTTATGACAAAGAAGTATTTGAAACTTCTCAAATTAAGAAGTCAAAAGAATGTATTCAATGGAAACAGCACGTTAATTTTAATTCGCAAACTATCCCCAAAAAGTATTTAGATTTATTAAAAAAATTAGATACTAAGGCTTATTTAGTGTTTAAAGGTGATGAAATAATTTTTGAGAAGTATTGGGGAAATCATAAGAAAGAAACTGTTTCTAACTCATTTTCTGCGGCTAAAACGGTCGTTGCTTTATTAATTGGTATTGCATTAGATGAAGGAAAAATAAAAAGTTTAGATGATAAAGTTGGGAAATATATACCTGAATTTAATGATAAAGGAAAAGAAAAGATTACAGTTCGTCACTTATTATTGATGTCATCTGGTTTAGATTGGGAAGAAAGTGGAAAAAATCCATTATCTGAAAATGCAGAATCTTATTATGGAACTGATTTATATGGATTAGTGACTAGACAACATGTGATTGAAAAGCCAGGAGTTCGTTTCGAGTATCAAAGTGGAAATTCTCAGTTACTTGGTTATATTGTTGAAAAAGCAACAGGTATGGATTTGTCAATGTATGCTCAGTTAAAAATTTGGCAAAAAATTGGAACCGAACAAAATGCATTTTGGAGTTTGGATAAAGAAGGAGGTGATGAAAAAGCATTCTGTTGTATGTACGCGTCAGCTCGTGATTTCGGCCGTTTAGGTAAACTTATTTTACAGAAAGGGAAGTGGAATGGGCAGCAAATTATTTCAGAAGGATACATGACAGAAATGATTAAAAATTCTGATTTAACAACAAAAGAACAAGTTCCTAATTTGCGATACGGACTTCATATATGGATGTATTTAGGTAATAAAAATCCTGTTTATTATTGTAGAGGGATATTAGGTCAATATATTATTTCTATACCAAATGAAAACCTTGTTATTGTTCGATTAGGGTCAAAACGAGGAGAGAACTATACGATACCTGTTCATCTAAGAGGAAATGAAGCCTTCATAAAAAAACACGAAGCTAAAATTGGTCATCCATCCGATTTGTTTGATATGATTGCTTTGGGTTCAAAAATGGGAAGAGAAATAAAGAATTAAATTATGCGAGAAGAATTACTTGGGCCAAAAGTTGAAAATGTTGCAGTTGCCGTTGTTCAGGAACTTAGTGAGAATAATGAAAAATGTTTCAATGTTTATTTGTTAAATCTACGTGATGATATCATGGAGGGAATTATTATTACTAGTAAAGGGTATGGTGAGAATGCTGTAACTGGTGAAAAAGTTAAAACAGCTACTTTAAGACATAGCCTTGAGATTCTACTTCCTGAAGAAGCTGCTAAAATTGAACCTATTGTTGAAGAGGTTTTTGGGATAGCTAATGAATATTGGGTTAGTTTTTGGGTCAATGATCAGATGTTTGATAAAAAGTTTATTTTCCCTGCTGAAAGCATTAATGATTCAAATATTAAATTGATTCCGGTATTAGGAATCAAGGGTGTAATAATAATGTGATTTTATTTGTTTTTTTTAAAACAAATAAAATTTTACCAAAACGTATTATAAAATGAACAAATTATTTTATATTTGTAATAATGTTTTTATTCATAATCTAATTTAAGAATGAAGTTTAAGTCTATTACAGTCTTTTTTTTTAGCGTTATTTTTCTTTTCTCTTGTGGAGAAAGTGTGAATGATGATTTAAAAACCAAGGGTGATATTGTTCTTGATGATGATTATTATGATTTTCAACCATTTAGTTTGAAGAATCATGATATTCCTGTTATGATTATGTTGCCAGATAACACTACTAAAATAGGAGCTTCAACAAAACCTGAAATTTATCATGTTGAAGATGATTTTAAATGGGAGTTGAAAGTAGGTTCTAATTTTCATCTACTAATTGATGATTGGGGTGATTATACGGACATGATTAAGTCTCGGAAAAAAGAATTAAAAGAATTAGATTTTTATAAAATTCAATATTTGATTGACGAGAAAGACTTTATTCTATATGAACTTGAATTAAAACCTAGAGGAAGTGCAAAAGCTTCTAATGATGTAGGGACTGTTCATAAATCATATCATGTTTATTGTCAAAAAATAATTGATGGAGTTACCTATGTTTTTAGAAGTAGAGACGAAGGTTATGAAAAATTAATCATTGAATTAATGGCAAAGTCTATCAAATCGGTCAAATTAATTAAAAAATAATTTTTTTATTTAGATTGTTTTTCTATTATTTTAATACACTTTTCTCTATCATCCCATAATTGTTCCAAGTTAATGTCTAAGTTAACTTGCCTGTTTAGCCATTTTTTAAGATAATCTTTGTGAATTGCAATTTTCCATTCTCCAATTTGGTGAGGATCAATTCTTTGTTCTCGAACTATTTTTTGAGATATTTCATTCATTCTATTTTCTGAAGAAGTAAAATCATATCTTTCTCCTTTAAAACGTAAGTAGCAATGAGCTTCTGGAATGAATTTGTAATGTTTATCTTTAAAGAAATCTTTTAATATTGGATGAGTTTCTGAATTCATTAAAAAAATACCCATTATTATTTCGATTTCAGGATGATTATTTTCTAGTGCTAAAGTGGCAAGTACTGAATGTTTCGTTGAACAAGTTCCTCTTTCTTCAATTATTACTAATTCAATTTTTGAAGTATTGGAGATTCTTTTATAGGATAGATTCATTATATAATCACAGGCAGTATTAAAATCTTTAATTCCCTTAGAAATTAATAATTTTGATATTTCTCCTGTATTTTCAATTTCAAAATTTAATATCATTCTTATTTTCCTAAAATTGAACTTAATTTAAAAATTTCATCATCAAGTTCTGTTGTTTCATCTATTTCTATGTTTTTTGAAATTCCATATACTGCACCTTTAACAAATCCTTTTAAATGAATTTTAACTTTATCTTTTAAGGAATATTTTAATAGATTTATCATTACTCCATCTTCCAATATAATTTGAAGAGGTATAGAATAGCTTTTTTCGATTTTCTTTAACAATTTAATTTGACTATTCAACTTAATTTTACCCATTAATTGGTCATCTATATAGAAATCAATAATTGAAGGTTTAATTTTGATTGAAAAAAAATTTGGATTAATTAATTTAAGAGTCAGTAGAATTGATATGTTTCTACCTTCAATCTTTTCAATTTTCACGCCTTCTAATGCCTTGAATTCAACATCTTGAATTTCTATGCATGAACTTAAAAGAAAAAGTGAAAAGACTAAAATTAATTTGGTTCTCATGTTATTTTATTTAAAAGGGTAATGTTCAAAATAGAATCATTACCCTTTTTGTATTATTTTGATAATTCTGTAAAGTTTTTATAAAAATAGGGTATTGTTTCTATTCCTTTGTAGAAATTAAATAAACCGAAATGTTCATTAGGTGAGTGGATAGCGTCACTATCTAATCCAAAGCCCATTAATACAGATTTCAAACCTAATTCTTTTTCAAACATTGCAACAATTGGAATACTACCACCGCTTCTTACAGGAATTGGTTTTTTGTTAAAAGTTGTCTCGTAAGCTTTGCTAGCAGCAAAATATCCAATAGAATCAATCGGTGTAACAACAGGTTCACCGCCATGATGAGGTGTAACAACTACTCTAACTCCTTTTGGAGCAATCGATTCAAAATGTTTTTGGAATAATTCAGTAATTTCATCAGGCGTTTGGTTTGGAACTAAACGCATAGAAATTTTAGCGTATGCTTTTGAAGCGATTACTGTTTTTGCACCTTCTCCAGTATATCCACCCCAAATTCCATTTACATCTAAAGTTGGTCGGATTGATCCTCTTTCCATTGTTGTATAACCTTTTTCACCATATACATCTTCCATGTCTAAAGCTTTGTTATATGCTTCTAATGAGAATGGTGCTTTTGCCATTTCAGCTCTTTCTTCTAATGAAAGTTCTACAACTTGTGCATAGAAACCTGGTATCGTTATGTGGTTATCTTCATCATGTAATGAAGCGATCATTTTTGAAAGAACGTTGATTGGATTAGCTACACAACCTCCGTAAAGTCCTGAATGCAAATCTCTATTAGGTCCTGTTATCTCTACTTCAACATAACTTAAACCTCTTAAACCTGTTGTTATTGATGGATTATCATTTGAAAGCATTCCGGTGTCAGAAACTAAAATAATATCTGCCTTTAATCTTTCATGATTGTTTTTAACAAAGATTCCTAGATTGGTACTACCAACTTCTTCTTCTCCTTCAATCATGAATTTTGCATTACAAGGAAGTTCTCCTGTTTTCATCATTGCTTCAAAAGCTTTTAAATGCATAAACATTTGACCTTTGTCATCACATGAACCTCTCGCGAAAATTGCTCCTTGAGGATGTATATCTGTCACTTTTATTACAGGTTCAAATGCTGGACTTGTCCATAATTCCAATGGATCAGCTGGCTGAACATCGTAATGGCCATAAACTAAAATTGTTGGAAGAGAAGGATCAATAATTTTTTCACCATATACAATTGGATGACCAGCTGTTTGACATATCTCTACATTGTCTGCTCCAGCAGATTTTAAAAAGTTGGCAACTTGTTCTGCACATTTACTGACATCATTTGAAAACTTTGCATCTGCAGATATTGAAGGTGTTTTTAATAGCTCAAGAAGTTCATTTAAAAACAGTTCTTTATTTTTTGTAATATAAATCTGTGTTTCTTCCATTATTTTTTTATTTTTTTTCAAAATTCGGTATAATTTAAAAATAATTAGCATTTTATTTTTTTTAAATTTCAATGCAACTTTATGTTATTAATTCTAGTCTATGATTTACTTACTATTTAACAAAAAACAAATACAATGTTTAAAAACTACAAATTCCTACTACTGTCCTTACTGTTTTCATATTCAGTTAGTTCTCAAATTACTGTTACAAATACATTAACTCCTGCTGATTTGATTAATAACATTTTGTTAGGAAATGGTGTTGCTGCGACAAATATTAAATATAATGGCTCACTTGTAAATGCTGGAGTTGTTAAACAAAACTGTACCTATTTTAATTCTGGATCTACAACTTTTCCATTAACTGATGGAGTTTTATTAACTACTGGAGCTGGATCAATGGCTGTTGGACCAAATAATTCAACAGGTTCTACTTTACAAGGCACAACTGTTAATGTTATTGATGCTGATTTAAGTTCAATTGCTAGTCCTACGACAATAAAAAACGGGGTTACTATTGAATTTGATTTTATAGCAACAAGTGATTCTATATCTTTTCAATATATTTTTGCTTCAGAAGAATATCCCGAATATGCTCCTTCTACCTTTAATGATGTTTTTGGTTTCTTTTTATCTGGACCTGGTTTTGCAGGCCCATATTCTGGAGGAGGTGTTAATATTGCTCGTATACCAACTACTTCAACAGCTTCTAATGTTGTTACCATTAATAATGTGAATGCAACTACTAATTCAATGTATTATGTTAATAATAATACTTCTGGAGCTTATGGTACTGCTATACAATTTGATGGAACTACCATTACTTTAACTTCTAAAGCGGGTGTTGTTTGTGGTTCAACTTATCATATTAAATTAGGAATAGTGAATGTGGGAGATAATCTTTTAGAATCAGGCGTGTTTTTAAAAGGTGGAAGTTTTACTGCTGGAGGAAGTTTGGTTTCTGTTACCCCTACTAGTATTACTGGTCAACCGATTGATTCTTTATTGTTAGCAGAAGGTTGTTCTTTAGCTCAAATTTTATTTACAAGACCAATTTCTAGTATTGATACGCTTGGTGTTTATCATCTTGATTTAAGTGGTAATTTAAATACTTCTACCGATTTATTGAATTTTGCTGATTCTGTTGTGTTTAATATTGGTGTAGATTCAGTTTATTTTATTGTAAATCCTATTGATGATGGTTTTGTTGAACCAATCGAATTTATTAAAGTAACTGTTTATAGTGTCACTGCGTGTGGAGATACGTTGTATGATTCTTTGAGAATTTATGTAATGGATCAATTTGATTTAACATTTGACATGCCTGATACATTATGGACCAATTGTTCAAATATTAATCCACTTGTTACTTTGACTAATTTTGTTGGAGCAGCAGGTCCTTATACTTTTGCTTGGTCCAACGGTTCTACTGTTAATCCTACTACTTTTACAAATACTGGAATTAATGGAGATTCTACCTATTTAACGGTTTCAGTCATGGATAATTGTAGTAATGTTTATCTCGATTCCGTTTTAATCATCAATGATTATTTAGAAACAGCACTTTCTATTATACCGAATGATACTCTGTATAATAATTGTCCTTTGAATATTTTATTAGCAACTGTTGCTGTTGATTCTGTTGCTGCAGCACCTTATACTTATTTATGGTCTACTGGAAGTACACTTTCATCATCTAATGTTACAAATAATGGTGTTAATGGTTCAGTCGTAACTTATTTTGTTTCGACGACTAATTCATGTGGAATGGTCAGTTTAGATTCTGTGAAAGTTATAAATCAAATAGTTAATCCTATTGCTACTTTGTTGCCAAACGATACAATTTATGCAGATTGTATACTAGATTCTGCTTTAGCTATAGTTGTTGGTTCTAGTGGTCTAGCACCTTATACTTATTTATGGAATAATACAACCGTAAATGATTCAACCTATATAACTGATTTGACAGGTATTAATGGTGGATCAACACCGTATTCAGTTGTTGTTACTGATGCCTGTGGAAATACAGGAACAGTCAATGGTATTCTGATTGTTGATATGACATTGCAAGCAACTTTATCTCAAACTCCATCTACATGTTTACCAAATGGTACTTCAACTTCTATTGTTACTGGTTCAATTGGAACAAACAGTTATCAATGGATAGGTCCAGGGTTAATTAATCCAGATACTTTAATTACCCAAAACACGGTAAACATTTCTTCTGGATGGTGGTATTATTCTGTAATTGATGATGTTTGTTCTTATTCTGATAGTATATTTGTTGACTTAATTTTAGATCCAATTGCAGTTATTTCTGGAACACCTTTAGTTTCTTCTGCTCCTTCGACTGTAACCTTTACAAATGCAAGTCAAAATGCAACTAATTATGTATGGGATTATGGAAATGGTTTGACAGGTTCAACTTCAGACTTATCTTCAACAACTTCATTGTATCCAGATCCAGGTATTTATACTATTTTTTTAACTGCTATTAATGGAGGTTGTTCAAATACTGCTTCTGTTACAATTGAAGTGTTAGCTCATCCTACAATAATTAACGTCCCAAATATTTTTACTCCAAATAGTGATGGAGAAAATGATGGATATTATTTAACAACTTTAAATGTGGCAACATTAAATTTAATTATAATTGATAGATGGGGAGTTGTTCTTTTTAATGAAACAAGTGCTAATCCTGTTTGGTCTGGAGCTGATGCTCCAGACGGAGTATATTTCATAATGTACACTGCAACAGGTAATAACGGAGAGGTTATAACAGGAAGTGGATTTTTTCATATAGCTCATTAATATTTTATTTATTTTTTAAAGCCTGTAAATCTTGATTTACAGGCTTTTGTAGTTTGTTATTTAAATTGTTTTTTGTTTAATTTTTAAATAAATTAAGTTTTTTATAAAAACATGCAACTTTATATACCTATTTTCGTCTCTGATATTAGATAAAATATATTTAAATGAAAATAAAAACTATAAACTCTCTCTTTGTGATTTTCTTAACATTTAGTTTAAGCTCTCAAATTTCAGTCACAAATACTCAAACACCTTCAGATTTAATTCAAAATGTACTTTTAGGTACTGGTGTAAATGCTACAAATATTAAATATAATGGATCTTCTGTAAATGCATTATCTACACAAGTAAATGCAACTTATTTTAATAGTGGAAGTACTTCTTTTCCAATTGCAGACGGAGTTTTAATCTCTTCTGGAGCTGGAATTGGTGCGGTTGGACCTAATAATGCTAGTAGTCAAACAAATTCTACTGGGACTTCTGTTGTTGTTGATGCAGATATGTCTGCTATTACTCCTAATACGATTACTAATGGTGTTGTTTTAGAATTTGATTTTGTTGCAACAGGTGATTCTGTTTCTTTTGAATATCTTTTTGGATCAGAAGAATATCCAAGTGATTTTGGAGCATCTTTTTACGATGTGTTTGGATTCTTTTTATCTGGACCTGGTTTTACAGGACCTTATTCAAATGGAGGTGTAAACCTTGCAACTCTTCCTGGAACAACTACTTCAATTTCGATTTTAAATTTGAATCCAACTAATAACGCGACTTATTATGTTGATAATACGAGCGGTTTATCCTATGGTAATTCAATTCAATATGACGGGACTTCTATAGTTATGAAAGCTGGTGCACATTTAATTTGTGGACAAACCTATCACATGAAATTAGGAGTTTCTAATGTTGGAGATCAAGCATATGATACTGGTGTTTTTTTAAAAGGCGGTAGTTTTAGTGCAGATGTTATTAAAGTGCAAGCGACCAATAACTTAGGGGCTGTTATTGATTCTATAACAATTGAAGAGGGATGTTCTTCTATAGATATTTCATTTATAAGACCTTTAAGTTTTCTTGATACTATGCAAGTGTTTCATATTCAAACCTCAGGTGATGTTAATTTGACGACAGATTTATCAAATTATATTGATTCAGTTGTGTTTAATATCGGTGTTGATACTGTATTATTTACAATTAATCCTATAAATGATGGAATTGTTGAGCCAACGGAATTAGTCCAATTAATGGTATTTACTATTACTCCATGTGGTGATACGCTTTATGATTCTGTAAGGGTTTATATTGTTGATCCAATAAAAATGGTTTTGAGTTCAACTCCTGCAACGTGTATGCCTGATGGTTCTGCAACTGCTTTAGCTGTTGGGAATATTGGACCAGCTATTTATTCTTGGACTGGCCCTAGTCCAAATGTTACAGATACGGTTCATACAGCTACTTATAATAACATTTCTTCTGGATGGTATGTTATGACATTAGAAGATGATCAGTGTGTTATTAAAGATAGCGTTTTTGTAAGTGTTCTCAATCCGCCACAAGCAATTATTAGTACGCTAAATGATTCTGGAAGTGCTCCGACTTCTTTTGTGTTCTTTAATTCAAGTACAAATGCGACAAATTATGCTTGGAATTTTGATAATGGAATGACAACTACTTCATCAGATTTATCAAATCAATCAAGTGATTATCCTCTTTCAGGAGAATATACGATTCAGTTAATTGCTTTTGCTGGTTTATGCAGTGATACAGCCTATAAAACTGTTTATGTTGTTGATGAACCAGTTTTAGATCCAACAAATATATTTACACCGAATGGAGATGGGGTGAATGATCAATTTCATTTAAAAATTCAAAATGTTAAACAGATTGAGATGACAATTGTTGATCGTTGGGGGGTAATTGTATATGGGGAAGTTAGTGTAAATCCTAAATGGGATGGGACTTATAATGGTGAAAAATTACCAGATGGAGTTTACTTTTACAAATATAAAGCAACTGGTATAAATGGAAAAATTATTGAAGGACAGGAATTTGTTCATCTAATAAGATAAATCTTAAAAGATACATTCATGTTTATGCAACGTGAATGTATCTCATTACTTTAAAGCAAATGTTTGTAAAAAGAATTTTAGGGTGTGCATTCCTTTCAATATGATAATGAGCACTGTCAAATGTTTCCATAAAATCAAAAACATTATTCCCTGTAATAAATTTTGAGAATTTTTTCAAGAACGAATTTTCTTCTTCAGAAACTTTTGTTAATTGATTACCCGTATAATTATGAAGCATACTTTGTCGAAACATGTGTAAGGCATAACGAATAAATATCTTTTGCTTTTCTTTTGTTAAAGAAGAAATTGATTCAGCCCAATCCATCATCGGAACAACGTCTTTTTTATAACAAACGCGCATTAATTGGATGAATAATTCACGATTTTCATCTTGTTCTTGACTATCACCCAACATTTCCAAACATTCGACGAAATCTCCATCAACTCTTGCTGATAAACTGTCTGCTGAACTAGCTGACATTCTATATTCAGTTTTCAAATGTTGACTTAAATCTTCTAAAGAAATTCTTGGTATTTTGACAATTTGTGTCCTTGAGATAATCGTTTGAAGAATATATTCTTGATTTTCACAAATTAAAATGAAAAGGGTTTTTGCAGGTGGCTCTTCTAAAATTTTCAATAATTTATTCGAACACTGAGTATTCATCTCTTCAGCCATCCAAATAATCATTACTTTATATCCGCCTTCGTATGATTTTAAACCTAGTTTCTTAATAATCTCTTGACTTTCTTCCGTTCCTATAATTGGTTTTCTTCCTTTTTCGTCAATTCGTTTTAACCAACTGTTTAAATCAAAATATGGTTTCTCTTTAATTTGAGTTCGCCATTCAGGCAAAAAAGCATCTGATTTTTTATTGATTGCCTGAACAACTGGAAAAGAAAAATGAAGGTCAGGATGTTGTAATTCCATCGTTTTTCTGCACGATGGGCAAACACCACAACTATCTGTTTCTTGTTTGTTTTCGCAAAAAAGATATTGTACAAACGCTAAAGCCATAGGTAAACTACCATATCCTGAATTACCCAAAAATAATTGAGCATGACTTACTTTGTCATCTAAAATCTCTTTAATTAAATGAGATTTTAATTCTTTTTGACCGATTACATCTTTGAATTGCATGCCCTAAAATTAAGTATAAATTTGACCCACTTTTCATTCTCGATTAAAAATCCTATTTTTATCCTCATTCTTGAAGAAAATTAGGAATAAAAATTCAATTTAGAATTATAAATGAGAGCTATTCTTGAATAATTCAAACTAAAATAATATTTAAATTTATAGATATGTCAATAAACACAGCCTTACTTTCAAAAATTTGTACAACTCCAGGAGCATCGGGTTTTGAGCAAAAAGTTCGTGAACTTGTTATCGAAGAATTAAAAGATTTAGTTGATGAAGTAGAAGTTGACAACATGGGAAATGTCTATGCTATAAAACGAGGAAAAGAAAGTAAAAAAGTGATGATTGGTGCACATATGGATGAAATTGGATTCATTGTGACACATATTGACGACAAAGGTTTTATTCGTTTTCATACTTTAGGAGGATTTGATCCTAAAACTTTAACAGCTCAGCGAGTTATTATTCATGGAAAAAAGGATATAATAGGAGTTATGGCTTCTAAACCAATTCATGTTATGACTGCCGACGAGCGTAATAAAGTTGCGGTACTTTCAGATTATTTTATTGATACAGGATTGACTCCCGAAGAAGTAAAAGAATTGGTTCAAATTGGTAATCCTGTTACTCGTGAACGTGAATTTATAGAAATGGGGAATTGTGTCAATGGAAAATCATTAGATAACCGTTTAGCCGTTTTTATCTTGATTGAAATGTTCAAAGAATTGAAAGGAAAAGATGTTCCATATGATATTTATGGTGTTTTTACAGTTCAAGAAGAGGTTGGAATTAGAGGTGCAAATGTTGCTGCTTTAAAAATTAAACCTGATTTTGGATTTGGCTTAGATACTACAATTGCCTTTGATTTACCAGGAGCAGCAGCTCATGAAATGATTACAAAATTAGGAGAAGGAACAGCTATTAAAATCATGGATGCTTCAACGATTTGCGATTATAGAATGGTAGATTATATGAAAAAAACAGCTGATAAACATGCTATTAAATGGCAACCAGAAATTCTAACAGCCGGAGGAACTGATACTGCTGGAATTCAAAGAATGGTTGAAGGTGGTTCGATTGCAGGAGCTGTTTCTATTCCGACTCGTCATTTACATCAAGTAATAGAAATGGCAAATAAAGATGATATCAGGGGAAGTATTGATTTATTGACAGCTTGTGTTAGTGAATTAGATACTTATAATTGGGATTTTAAATAATCTCATTTAAATTAAGAAATTTATGATTTTAGTAACAGGTGGAACAGGATTATTAGGCAGTCATTTGCTTTTTAATTTGACGGAACAAGGAACGCCTATAAAAGCTCTTTATAGGAATAAAAAGAAATGTGAAAATGTCCTTAAAATCTTTAAATTTTACGATTCAATTAATGGCCAAAAACGGTTTGATTTAATTATTTGGGTTGAATGTGATGTTTTGGATGTTGTGAGTTTACATGAAGAAATGATTGGATGTCAATATGTATATCATTGTGCAGCGATTGTTTCTTTCCATAAAACTGATTTCTATGATATGATGAAAACAAACAGACAAGGAACAGCCAATGTTGTTAATTCATGTTTGGAAAATAATGTTTTAAAATTATGTTATGTCAGTTCAACTGCAGCAATAGGTGGTGAGGGAGAATTAATTATTTCGGAAGAAACGAAATGGAAGCAATCACCAACGACATCTGGCTATTCTATTTCAAAATATTCAGCTGAAAAAGAAGTTTGGCGAGGAGTTGAAGAAGGATTAGATGTCGTGATTGTAAATCCATGTGTTATAATTGGTGCTGGAGACTGGAATGAAAGCTCTTTAACGATCTTTAAAACGATATCTGGAGGATTGAAATTCTACACGAATGGAGCAAATGCTTTTGTTGATGTTCGTGATGTGTCAAGTATTATGGTTCAATTAATGAAAAGTACGATTAAAAATGAACGTTTTCTGTGTATTGGTGAAAACACGAGCTTTAAAAAGTTATTTGACCAGATTGCGTTGAATCTAAATAAAAAATCGCCGTCTATTTTAATAAAACCATGGCTAATGGGATTGACTTGGCGTTTTATTTGGTTGTTTACTAAATTAATTGGTAAAAAATCCGCCATTACAAGAGAAACTGCTAGAAGTGCTTTTGGAACAACTGTTTATGACAATTCCAAAATTACGAAAGCCTTGAATTATAAATTCCATTCGCTAGAAGAAATGGTTGAAAACGCAGTAAAAGGAAAGATTTAATTTTATAAATCTTTCCTTTTGAATTTTAAGAAATAATAGGGTTATACTTTTAAAGACCTTAATTTAAACTTCTCTTTCCATCAGAAAAGCTGCTAATTGTAATAATGGATCTTTCTTCTCTATTGGAATATTTATTTTGTATAATGCTTCTTTAGCTATAGAGTAGTGTGTATCCATTATTTCTTTACATGCATCACGAACCCCTATTGAATTAAAATACTTACGAACAGTAGAAACTTTCAAATCGGGATCTTTCTCGTTATACAATGTTTCTAATTCCTCTTTTTGAGTAGAGTTTGAAAGTTCATAAGCCTTTAAAAGAAGTAACGTTTTCTTGTTAGAAAGTACATCTCCTCCAACTTGTTTTCCAAATTTATCTGGATCAGCGTATAAATCTAAAATATCATCTTGAATTTGAAACGCAATACCAATATGTTGACCAAATTCATAAATTAGTTCTCTATTTTGTTTAGAAGCTTCTGCTATTATTGCCCCCATTTCTAAAGCACAGCCAAGTAGAACAGATGTTTTTAAACGAATCATTTCTATATATTCATCGATAGAAACATCATTTCGACTTTCATAATCCATGTCAAATTGTTGACCTTCACAGACTTCAACAGCAGTAGCGTTGAATACGTTTAAAAGATCTGACATAACAGAAGCATCTTGTTTCGCAAGCATTTGATATGCTTTAACGAGTAAAACATCACCAGAAAGGATTGCTATATTTGAATTCCATTTAGTATGAACAGTTTCCTGACCTCTACGTATCGGAGCTTCATCCATTATGTCATCATGAATCAATGAGAAATTATGAAATAACTCAACAGCCATAGCTGAAGGTAAAGCTTTTTCTAGAGTTGATCCAAAAGCTTCCGCCCCCATTAACGTTAAAATAGGCCTCATTCTTTTACCACCTATCGCTAGGAAATAACGTAATGGATCATATAGATTACTAGGATTAGAAGGGAAATCAATTTTTATTATTTCTTCTTCGATCTTTTTTGAGTAATGAATTAGATCTTGCATTTATTTAACCATGTTCATTAAATACGAACCATAACCACTTTTAACAAGCGGCTTTGCTAATTCAATTAATTGTTCTTTTGAAATATACCCATTTCTATATGCTATCTCTTCGATACAACCGATTTTTAAACCTTGACGTTCCTCAATTACTTGAACAAATTGACCAGCTTGCATTAATGAAGCAAATGTTCCTGTATCTAACCATGCAGTTCCTCTATTTAATATCGCAACTTTTAATTGATCTCTTCTTAAATATTCAGCATTTACATCAGTGATTTCATATTCTCCTCTTGCAGAGGGTTTTAAGTTTTTAGCTATCTCAACTACATCGTTATCATAAAAATACAGTCCAGGTACAGCATAATTTGATTTAGGTTTTTCTGGTTTTTCTTCAATAGAAATTGCTTTCATATTTTCATCAAATTCTACAACTCCATATCTTTCAGGATCATTCACATGATAAGCATATACTACACCTCCAGTAGATTCAGCATTTTCTTTTAACAAATTCCCCATTCCTACACCATAGAATATATTATCTCCTAAAATTAAAGCAACTTTATCTTCTCCAATAAATTCCTCACCAATAACAAATGCTTGAGCTAATCCGTTTGGTAAGGGTTGTTCTGCATATTGAAAATCACATCCTAAACTTGAACCGTCACCTAATAGTTTTTTAAAATGAGGTAAATCATGTGGAGTTGAAATGATTAAAATCTCACTAATACCAGCACTCATTAATACGGATAAAGGATAGTAAATCATAGGTTTGTCGTAAACAGGCATTAATTGTTTACTGACCGCTAATGTTAAAGGGTGTAAACGTGTTCCCGATCCTCCTGCTAAAATAATTCCTTTCATAATTATATTGTTTTTTCAATTGTTTCAATTTGAAGATTATCTAATTCAATATCTTCTTCTTCATCATATATATCAAAATAGGGTTCATCAAACGATTTTGTTGTCACCAATTTTTCTAAGCTTAATAATAGGGCAGGTAGAATAATTAAATTTGTTGCCATTCCAACCATTATTGTTAAGGATACCAACATACCTAATGCTTTTGTACCTCCAAATTGAGAGAAAACAAACATAATAAATCCAAAGAATAAAATCATAGAAGTATAAAATATACCTAAACCAGTTTCTCTTAATGAAAGTAGAATTGCTTGTTTAATATCCCAATTATGCATTTTCAATTCTTGTCGATATTTTGCGAGAAAAAGAATGGCGTTATCAACAGTAATTCCTAGGGCTATACCAAATACTAAAAGAGTAGAAGGTTTTAGAGGAACCTCAAAATACCCCATAATACCAGCAGTAAATAGTAGAGGAATTATATTAGGAATCATTGAGATGACAATAATTCTTAGTGATTTAAAAAGGAAAGCCATTAACAAAGAAATTGACAATATTGCAAAAGCTAAACTTTGTAATAAACTGATAAATAAGTATTTTGTTCCAGCTGAAGCGACTACAGATGTCCCTGTAAATACTAAATCATAATATTCATCATCTATTGCTTTTCTTAGTTTTTTATCAAATCCTTTTTTATTTATATATTTTTTGATTTTATCAGGGTCCATATCAAAAGCAAGTTGCAAATCAGTATTCCCATTACTTATGATTGCAGTTACCCCATTGTAAATTGACGGATATGTGTAAATAATTGAATCGATATATGATTTTTTTCCTTTCAATACTTTAGCATATAGTCTTTCAATTTCACTTTTGTCAGGATTTAAAATAGAATCTATTTTCACAATGAGAGAATCAACTTTAGTCGCCACTTCGTATGATCCTATGTCTTTCATTTGAGTTCTAATTCTCAGAGTTGTATTCGTTGTATCTACCAGTTCTTTTAATGAAAGGTTCCCTGCATTATTGCTCAAATCAAATTTATCGATATATTTTTTCAATCTTAACTTATCTTTGTTTTGAATGATTTTATATTGATCTGGATTGTTTGAATAATAAGCCATATTAATGACTTTTATAAAATCAACCAGAGATAAACTTTTAGAAAATAAAGTATCTTTTCCAAAACTTTCTTGAATTTCTTCAACTTTTCTTAAAGTTTCTTGTTTAAAAAGTCTTGCTGGTTTTTTGTAATTTATCGTCATTTCAAAAGGAATTGCTCCTCCAAAACTTTTTTCAACAAATTTTAAATCTTTTAAAATAGGATCATCTTTAGGTAAATCTCCTGTTAAATTACCTGTTGCTTTTATTTTAGTCATTCCATAGACGCTGAAAACAACTAAAATAAGAGATGAAATATAAATTAAAGGTCTTTTAAAAGTAACTAGGTGAACTATCTTTTCAATGAATCCTTGAGAATAAACACGGTATAAATGTTTCAGGTGCTTTTCTTTAGGTTTACTCGTAAATGAAGCTAAAATTGGAATAATACAGATCGATAGAACAAAAACCACCATGATGTTTATGGAGGAGATAATTCCAAATTCTGCTAGTTTTTCTGAACTTGTGAATGTACAAAAACCAACGGCTGTCGTAAGATTTGTAAGAAAAGTAACGGCTCCAATTCTGCGAATCATCGTGTACAAAGCTTTTATTTTATTGCCGTGCTTTACTAATTCTTGATGATATCTCGTGACTAAGAACACACAGTTTGGTACGCCAATAACAATCATTAATGGTGGTATTAAAGCCATCATTATAGAAAGATTAAATCCACACAATCCTATACTCCCAAGTGCCCAAATTACAGAGACGAATACGACTATGTTACATTGCATGACAACTCTAAATGATCTAAAGAATATATACAGTAATATCGAGGAAGCTAAGATAGAAAGGGCTAAGAAAATATACATTTCACTGATAATTCTCTTACCAACTACAACGCGCATGTGTGGTAGTCCTGCAAAATGTACTTTACCAAAATACTTTTCATATTTTGCGGCTAGTTCTTCAATTTTAAAAACAACTTTAGATTTCTTTTTATCCCCAATAAATTTCTCATTCATTCCAACTAGAATCAATGAAACATGCGTTTTTTCGTTGTAGAGTAAATTAGCGTATATTGGATTACTTTTAATTTCTCGATTGATTGAATCAATGCTTTTTTCTTTAAAAGTAGTATCAGAAAAAATTCGACTTAAATCAAAACGATTTTCTTTAACATTGTTTCGAATTGTGAAAAGTGTTGCTTCGGAAACTACGTTTTGAACGCCATCATATTTTAAGATGGAATCACCTAGTTCTTTCCATTTTGCGAATTTTTTCTCTGTATAAAGATCTTTGGTTTTAACAGCGATTACTAAAGTAGAACCGTCTTCACCAAATTGTGATTTGAATTTTAAATATTCATGCTGTGCAGGAGAATCTTTTGGTAAAGTGTTACCATATCTATTGTCAATTTTTAAATGATTTACGGCATAATAGCCAAAAAACACTGTTAAAATAGCAATAATTGATAAGATAAAAAGACGATTCTTTAATATTAAACTTGCAAATTTACGCCACATATATAGATTTCAATAAAAACAACTTAAGAAACAAAGTTAATAAAATAACCTAAGAATGCCGCTTATAATTTATGTAAATTTATATTCACGTTCTTGTTTATTGTTTTGGGTGCAAATCTGAAGCCAACCATTCGAAAAATTCTCTGTACCAAAGCAATCCATTTTGTGGACTTGTAACCCAATGCCCTTCTTCTGGAAAATGAAGGTATTTACTTTTTAAACCTTTTAATTGAGCAACTTGAAATGCTTGCATGCCTTCACTTTCAGGGACTCTGTAATCAATTTCTCCATGGATAACTAGAATAGGAGTATTCCATTTATCTACATAATTATGTGGACTATTTTTCTTGTACAATTCTTTGTTTTTTTCTAGCCAATAGGGGCCTCCAATATCGTTATTTGCGAAAAATAATTCTTCAGTTGTCCCATACCAACTTTCTAAATTGAATAATCCACAATGTGCCACAAATGTCTTAAATCTGTTTTCATGCATACCCGCTAAAAAGTAAACTGAATATCCTCCGTAAGATGCTCCTATAGCTCCCATTCTAGTTTCATCTACATAGGGTTCATTTGCTGCATTATCTATTGCCGCAAGATAGTCACGCATTGCTTGACCTCCCCAATCTTTAGATATGGCATCGTTCCATTCTTGACCGAAACCTGGTAAACCTCTTCTGTTTGGTGCAACAATTATATATCCTTGTGAAGCCATTACCATAAAGTTCCATCTATAGGAAAAGAATTGACTCACTGGACTTTGCGGTCCACCTTGGCAATATAGCAATGTTGGATATTTTTTAGTAGCATCAAAGTTGGGAGGAAGTACCATCCAAACTAACATTTTTTTCCCATCTGAAGTTTCAACCCAACGCTCTTGAACTGTCGGTTTATCAATCGTTTTAAGCAATTCTTTATTGAATTCAGTTACTTGTTTTACCTTTGATTTTTTGATTGAAATTGTAAATAAATCGGTTGGATCAACCATTGATTGTCGACCTGATATTATTTCTTCATTTGTAATTGCTAGACTTAAATAATCAAATTGACCTGATGTAACTTGGCGGTGAATACTCGTTTCAAGACATACTTCAAAAATTTGTTTAGTCCCATTAATTGCTGCAATATAATAGATGAATTTACCTGAAGGATGCCATTGAAAATCTGTTACTGAAACGTCATTATTTAATGTAAGATTAAGATCTTTTCCAGTTGTTAAATTACGTGTTACGACATCATTTTTTGCTGATTCGTTTCCGTTTATCCCCATACTTAGCCAAGCAATATTTTTTCCATCTGCTGAAAATGAAGCATTTACATCATATCCTTTGTATGCTTCTGTTAGCAATGTGGTTTTTGCTTTGTGTATTTCATATTCATACAATTGAGAATTTGTACTTACAGCAAACTCTTTTCCTTTTAGTTTTTTTGATGTGTAAATAATTGTTTTACCATCCGGTGAATAACAAAATTGATCTGATCCTCCTTGAGGTGGTAAAATACCATCATAAGGTTCACCTTTTAAAATATCAGTCCCAGCATTCTCTATTGTTCCGTCTTGAATTTTATGAACAAATAAGTGACGTTTCTTGTAATCGTCGTAATGATCCCAATGACGATACATTAAATCTTCTTCGATTCTAGCATTTGCCATAGGTAAATCAGGGTATTTATCAAGCAATGTTTTTCCTATTTTTACTGTCTCAATTGTAACAAGTGTATTTTCGTTCGGCGATATTTTAAATCCTTCTAATTCAACACCAACAAAATATGACATTTGAATTTTCTCATTTCCTTCAGCATTCATTTTCCATACTTGAAGTCCTTCGTTCTCTGTTGAAAGAAACCAAATAGTATTATCTTTTCCCCATTGAGCTTCCATTTCAGAAAAAGGAGTTGATGTTATTTGATGAACTCTATCTTTTCGAATATCGTAGATATATAACTCGTTGTTTCCTTTGTTCGCTGCTAGATCGTAACTTTTAACATCGAATAAAATCAGTTTTCCATCTGGAGAAAGTGATCCACCAGAAACACGTTTTAACTTCCACATTAATTCAGGAGTTAGAACATTTTGTGCTATTGTAAAAAAAGACACCAAGATAAAGAAGATACCAATAAATACTTTCATTTTTATATTTTTAAAAAAGTTGTGGTGAAATTAAAGAAAGAAAGTGAGATTTGTTCAAATTTGATTTTTTTTTTAACTGAAATCATCCTTTTTATAACGGAAAAGAGTGAATTGATTATTTATAAGTCTTCAGTTTTTGCATTTATAAAATGTATTTTTTCCTGACTTTCTATATATTTTGCTAATATTCAGCATTTTTAGCGTTTGTGATTGGTCTTTGATTTATCTTCCGCCTCTGCATTTATTTTTAATAAAATAATTTCTGAATAAATAAAATTTAAATTCCCCTTGCTATTCAAGTTTAGAAGTGTATATTTGCAACCGAATTTAAGCCTAGTGATTTATTTCAATGCTAATTTTCAACGGTCCTATAGCTCAGTTGGTTAGAGCACCTGACTCATAATCAGGTGGTCCATGGTTCGAGTCCATGTGGGACCACTTTTGAAAAGTATAAAACCCTGTAAGATAAATTCTTATAGGGTTTTTTCAGTTTAATGAGGTAAACATTTACTTTCTTTTACTACTTAAACAAATGTTTAGTTTTTAAATGCAAATCTTTTTATTTCGGTAGAAAGATCAATTCTAATTAACGTTTCGTAAATAGATATTTTTTATTTTTTATGACATTTTTAGTGCCCCCCTTTTGTTCTTAATTCTAAAATATCTAAAAATTTTAAGCTTCGAAATTATTTTTATTCATTAAAAAATTACAGACTAAAATTTCCAAACAAAATTTATACTTGACCCAAAGGTTTATTTAAAGGGGAAAAGAGATATTAAAAAACTATTCATCCTTAGACTTGTATATAAACCTTCAATTTCTATTCTGTTATCAAATATCCTTCAAATAAATTTGTTTAATTTTACCACTGACTTATTATATGAAGAACTATAAAAAAATTAGAACTATCATCATTGACGATGAAATGAAGGCGAGAGATGTTTTAAAAAAACTACTTGCTGTTTATTGTTCAATAATTGATGTAGTAGGTGAAGGTAATTCTATTGAAAGTGGAATTGAAGTCATTACTAAGTTAAAACCTGACCTTGTTTTTTTAGATATTCACTTAGACACACAAAATAGTTTCGATTTACTTTCTAAAATCGATACTTCTATTTTTGATATAATTTTCACTTCTGGCCATAGTAGTTATGGTGTTAATGCATTCAAAGTTAATGCTATTGATTATATTTTAAAGCCAATCGATAGCGATGATCTTGTTTTGGCTGTAGAAAGAGTTGTTAAAAAGAGAGAATTAGAAGGTAAATCGAATGAAGGAACTGTTTCAATCCCAGTTCATATTAACGATTTGGTGGAATATATCAATTCAAATCAGATCTGTGCTTTAGAGGCCGACAACAATTACACGCAAATATTCACCTTAGAAAGTAAAAAATATCTTGCTTCTAAAACATTATGTGATATTGAAGAAATCCTCAAAGAAACTAACCAATTTATTCGTATTCACAGGAGTATTTGTGTTAATACGAAGTTTATATCTAATTATTCTAAAACAGAACCGTTTGAGATTACAATGGCAAATGGGAATGTGTACGAAATTTCTCGTAGGAAGAAAGGGGAAGTTTTGGGAGTTTTGAAAAGGATGGAGTTATGTTGCTAAATATTTATTGCTAGTTATTCTGTTTTTTTAAATATCGAATGGTATCGCCATCTTGAAATTCATCTGTGTTTAACTAAGTTGTTTCGCAGGTATGATCAATTTTGGATCATGGCTATCCTAAGCTATGGAACTATTTTTTGAAGATTTATTGATGAAAAAGAACAAGTAGATTGGACTATTTTGTAGTTGTGTTTGGTATAATACTCAGAAACTCTCCTTCAGGTTTGTATTATTGATGTTTTTCTAAAAGTGGTTTTTCGCAGCTAAAGAGATTTATCGATCTTATAAGTTTATACTTATTTTAATTTAGATTCAATTTTTTGTAAAGGATGTATCACTATATTCTTAAAATTTAATTTAAACGTAAATAGTAATGCTTAGTAGGAACGTGAAATTTAATGAGTAAGCGGTAGTTAGTTATTTTTCGTTTGTTTACAACTTTGTACTAGTTAAATTGATCAATTGAACTGTGTAAAAAGTAGTAGTAAGCGGTAACCGAAAAGCTTTTAGAGTAGGTGAATTTAAATTAAAAAAACAAATATGAAATCAAATTTATTAGTAAAAAGTAAAAAAATGGCTCTTGTAATAGGGATGTCAGTTTTAGCATTTAGCTCTAAATCATCAGTGATATTACAATCGAACACAAATAACGCTCAAGGTCTTACAATTACAACATCAACTCCTGGAGTAACTCAGTATAATTATATACTACCTTATTTTGAAAACGCATTAACTTCTCCTTCTTCTTCTTTTATATTTAGATCTTCTGCTTATACATGTGGTTCAGGTTATGTTAAAACAATAACTTGTAAAAACACAATAACACAATTTCCAATATCTGGTGTAGCAAATGGAACTGCAGGAACCTTTACTCTAAATGTTAATCCAAGTGCAATAGGTTCAACATATTACACTGTAACAACAAGTTGTTATTCTACGGCATCTGGAAATACAAATACAGTAGAAAGTAAATTTTGTATAAACATTTCAAAATCAACAGTTCCTGTAATCAACAATTTCAGTTTTTCTGCCTCTTGTAATACATCTTTAAATACGTCAACTATGCAATATGAAAATAATGGAACAGCATCATTATATGTTGAAACAGGAAATTTTTCAAATACGCAATCAATGTGGTTGTGTTATACAAAGCAAAATGGAACCTCAACTGATAATACTTTTATTTCAATGCAAAGCGGAACTAATCCAGGTACTATACTTCATCATGGTTTAAATGGAAATGTAGCTGCTGGAACTCATACTCTTTCATTGGTTTATAAATACAAATCAATGTACACTTCATCTACAGGTGTTCCAACTCAAAATAGTACTATTATATCTTATTATCCAATTTCAGGTTCAACTGTATATCCAACTATCGTATTTACTACTTTAACAAAAACACTTACCCCAGTTCAAGTAGTTTGTTTACCTCCACAACCAAAAAGTGCGAAAGTAATTTATCCAAATACTGTTCAAGAACATGTAAATGTAAAAGCTGAAGGTGAAAAAATTAAATCTGTAACAGTTTATGATTTAACAAATATTCTTATCAAAAAAGTAACTTTTACAAATGGTTATGAAGAAGAAAAAATTGATATGAATGAATTACAAAAAGGTATGTATATCATTGAAATCGAAACTGATGTTTCAACAGAAAGAAGACAAATAATTAAAAATTAATTGGTGTTAAAACCAACAATCTAAAATTAAAAGTGGCTCTACAAGTTTTGTGGAGCCATTTTTAATTCTATAAAACGTTTTTTTGCTCTTATCGAACAAACGGCAAATAAATCACAATTCTTGTGCCACAACCTTCTCCATTTTCATTTACCAAATCAATAATCTCAGGTTCAATATCCATTTCAGATTCTGAGTGCAATTGCTGTAAACGTTGATGCGTAATCAACATACCTAAGGATTCTTTGTTTGTTTTACCTGTGTTTAATTCTTTTGATTTTTTTCGACCTATTCCATTGTCTTCAACCGAACATTTAATTTTCGCTTCAATTAATTCATAGGATACAGTTATTTTCCCTTTCGTTTCTTTTTTATGTGATATTCCATGCCAAATTGCATTCTCTATATACGGTTGTACAATCATTGGAGGAATTGAAATATTCAGTTCTTTAATTGCATCAGAAATCTGTATTTCATATTCAAATTGTATTTCAAATCGCACAGATTCTATGTCCATATATAAACCCAACATTTCTACTTCTTCTGAAATTGAAACATATTTTTTCATATTGTTTTCAAGCACTTTTCGAATTAATTTGGAATATTTAACCAAGTATTTTTGTGCTTTTTCAGGTTCGTTTTCCAACAAGTAATATTGAATGGAATTCATCGCATTAAAGGTGAAATGTGGATTCATCTGAGAACTCAAGAATTTCATTTCCATTTCAACCGTTTGTTGGTAAAGTCTCGAGTTTTCGAATGCTCTTTTTTCTACTTTGTTTATTCTCCATTTGATGAAAAAGTAAATGCTTGCTAAAAAGGAAAGACCAGCTATAACTCTAAAATACCAAGTATGCCAAAATGGTGGAATGATGATAAAATCAATTCTATCTGGATTTTTACTCCAGTATCCATCATTATTTTTTGCAGATACAATAAAACTGTATTTTCCATAAGGTAAAGTTGTATAGGGAATTGTTGAAGTATGGGTGAAATTCCAATTTGTATCTAATCCGATTAACTTGTACTTGTATTCGATATCACCTTCACTTTTATAGGTAAGTCCAATGTAGTTAAAAGTAATATTGTTTTTATAGTATGGTAAAATGTATTTTTTTTGAATGGAAGTATCTCTTTTATTTATTTGAATGGAGGTTACAAATATGGGAGGTTTAGCAATGTTTGGCTTTGTTTCACTTTCATCAAACCAACTTATACCTTTGTTACTTGCAATATAAACAGTATTTACATCTTTAATAACCTGATTCACTTCATTTGAAATTAAACCGTTGTTAGTGTTATAAGTTTTGAGTTTAAATTTAAAAGGTTTCCAATTCGAAACCTTAATTTTGCAAATTCCTTTGTTGGTAGAAATCCAAGCAGTTCGGTCATTTTCTAGAAGTATGGATTGACAAATATTACTAATTAAACCATTTTTTTTGGTAATATTATAAATGTGATTTCCTCTTTTAATACAAACTCCATTGTCTTTTGTTGACACCCAAATCGTGTTTTTTTTAAGTTGAATTTCATTAATTCTATTTGAGAGAGCAATTGATTGTTTCCCATGAAATTTAATTTTATTACCATCGTAGCTAAATAATCCATTAATGCACCCAAGCCAAATAATTCCTTTTTCACCTTCTGCAAGAGAATAGATTCGACTATGTATAGGAATAATTTTCGTTTTATTAGTTTCATATATTTTAATTAACTTATCACCACCTGCTGCTATAAAATCATTTTCTTTTGTCCTTTTAATAAAAGTAGTAACTGAAAATACAGAAAATCTAAGTTTACCACTAATAAATGGATAGATTGTCTTAACAGGTTTTGTTTTTTTGGAAATTAGATCTAAATAAAAAAAACCATGATTCCCCGAAATTGCTATAGAATTCTTTTGGTTTTCGCAGATTTTTGTTATGAAATTTATGTCATCGTTTTTTTTATTGATATCTATTTCTGAAATTACATTGTTTTTATAAATTACTATTCTTCCGTTATCCATTCCAGCATATAAAGTTCTGTTTTTAAAAAAAAGAGAATTAACAATAGAGCTGCTTAAATCAGTTAAATGAGTAAAATTTAAATTCTTTAAATAATACACACCATTGTCCAACGTTGTGATCCAAAAACCGTGTTCATGATCTTCACACATAGCGGAAATTGAATTGTTTTTTAGAAAGTTCAATGGTTTTGGGTCATTTATATTCCCTGAAGGGAAATAGGATAATCCTTTTTTATTTTGACCTATCCACATCCCTTTTTTAGAATCTAAAAATAAACAATTTAATTTATCAGCTATTTCTATTTTATCTTTAACAACACCGTTTTTATTGATTTTAAGAATATTCAAATTATTGTAAAAATAAAAACCTCCATCTTTGGTTTTTACACATCTTATATTTGGGCTTGATAGTATTGTTTTTTTAGGTAAACGTAAAATATTTTGTGTAGTAATGATGTTTTTGTTTTGTTTAACAAAATTAAAACTATTTACATTATATTTTGGTTGAGGAATATCATTTAAACCATTAATAAATTCATTATTTTTTAATTTTATAATATAAGCACTGATAATATTTTTGTTTTTTATTGCAATTAATTTTTGATATTTTAAAGGATTTACACTATTTCCTTTTGAGAAGGTTATTTTATAATAGTGAGGTGAGGCATGCATTCCAAGAAAAAGGCAATTTTCACTGAATGACATGGAATTAATGTAACCTTTTTTAATCTGCTTTAAGATTTGATAGTTAATCTTTAAGCAAGTCATTTTGTTCTTTTCATAAAAGGCAATTTGATTCGAGATCCCAGCAAACCAAATCCTTCCTAATTGATCTTCATACATACGAACGATACAATTTTCTGGTAGCCCATCCTCTTTTGTAAAAATTTGAAATTTTACGCCATTATATCTGGAAACTCCTTTATCTGTAGAAATCCAGATATACCCTTTTTTATCTTGTAAAATCTGGTAGCACTCCGAACTTGGTAAGCCATCATCTACCGTGAAATGTTTGAAATTAGGAGTTTGAGCGAACAAAGAATTGAAAGCTAAAAAACAAAAAATAGTAAATATAAAGTGGAGAACTTTATTGTTTAACATATATTTTTTAAATAAGGAGTGCAAATATAACTTGAATTTCCATTCTTCACGTTTCATTGTGTACAATTTTAAATTGGTGCCCTCTTT
>CANJKA010000028.1 GCA_947474675.1 Flavobacteriales bacterium | reverse complement strand
GCCAGTTCTTGGATTGTCATATCCTCTTTAATTGCTTCAATGGCTACCTTAGCCTTGAATGCCGACGTAAATTTTCTTCTCTCTTTTTTCATATTCAACTGTTAAAATTACACTTTAATCAGCTGTCCAGAAAATGGGGACTATTATATTAATCGCTAGTGAGATTTTTTTCTCATAACTTATTCCGTATTTATTTTTATAAAATTACAAAATTAACTTTACCAATCAAATACTGTTAAATAAATAAAATGTCCAATTTAAAATTTGATACTAAAATCATGTTAACTACTTTTGCACTATGAAAATAGATGATGCTATCCAATCAAAATTTAATAACAACAAACACAAAGCAATTGTAAATATACGATACACTTCAAATTACTTGAATAATTTACAAAATTCATTCATGTCAAAATTTGATCTAACAGTACCTCAATTTAATATTTTACGAATTTTAAGAGGGGCAAATAAAGCAATCAATGTTTATACTGTTAAAGAACGAATGATTGAGAAATCACCAAATACTACTCGTTTAATGGATAAATTAGTTTCTAAAGATCTAATAATTAGGACAAATAGTGAAATTGACAAAAGAACTATATACCTTGAAATAAGTGAAATTGGTTTAGAATTATTGAGTCAAATTGACTTAAAAATGAATAATGATTTTTTGTTTTCTGATAATTTAACAGAAGATGAAGCTGAAAATTTAAGTTTATTACTTGACAAAATAAGAGGATAGTTTCTATTCTTTTAATTAAAAAAACATTAAATGACTAAAATTTACATCCTTCTTTTTTCTTTTTTAAGTTTGAATGTGTTGTCTCAAAACACATCAAACTTCAATGAAGGTTTAGGAATATTAACAGGAGAAATAATTGATTCAACTTCAAATACTCCAATTGAATATGTACAGATAAAAATGTATTCTCAAAAAGATTCTGTTATCGTTACCGGAATATATTCTGATAGTAACGGGCGTTTTAATCTTGATAAAATCCCCTTTGACTCTTATTATATTAAAATTACTTTTATTGGATATCAAACAATTACAATTCCTAATGTCGTTTTTGGAACTACTTCTAAAAAAAATGATCTTGGTACTCTAAAATTTAAAACAGAAAAAACCACAAATTTAGGAGAAGTTGTCGTTACTGGTAAACTAGATGTATTAAAGATAGGTATAGATAAAAAAGTCTATAACGTTGCAGAAGACTTATCTTCTAAAGGTGGAAATGCAAATGATGTTTTAAATAAAATTCCTTCTGTTGGTGTTGATCAAGATGGTAAAATCTCTTTGAGAGGCGACGGTAATGTCACTATTCTTGTAGATGGGAGACCGAGTTCATTTTCAGGCGGAAATGGTAAAAGCTTTCTGGATGCTATTCCGGCAAGTTCTATTGAACGTATTGAAATTGTTACAAATCCTTCTGCTAAATATTCTCCTGATGGCACTTCTGGAATTATCAATGTTGTTCTTAAAAAGAATAAATTGAGAGGTACGAATGGGATGATAAGCACTTCAGGAGCAAACGGACCTTTATTTAATGGATCAGCAAGTTTTAGTTATCGAAATTCTAAATTCAATGCTTACAGTAGTTATACCTATAGATATTCTGATGGATTTAGAAATAACAATGGAAGTTTAACGCAAATATTCTCAAATGATTCAACTTCAAGATTAGTGCAAGACAGGGTAGGTTCAGATTTGAATTCAGGGCATACTTTTAGATTAGGAAGTGATTTTTATTTAAAACCAAATCAAACATTAGGTTTTTCTGCTACTGGAAATTTAGGAGTAAGAAACAGAGAAGGGGATCTTATTAATCACATGTATGATGGTAATTCAAACTTAGTTAGAAGTTGGGCTAGACAATCATACGACCCTTCAAATCAGACAACAATTGACATCAACACGAGTTATAAAATAGATTTTAAAAAGGACAAAGGAACTCTAACTGCTGATATAACTCAATCTATTGGAACAGACAATATTGGAGGTAAATACAACGAAAGATATTATAATTTAGACGGAACATTAAGTAGTCAATCTGCTTTATTACAACAAATATTTAATTTTGAAAAAAACAATGTCAACACTTCTCAAATAGATTACACACGAATTTTTCCTTCTATCAATGCAAGAATGGAAGTAGGAGTAAAGTCAATAGTTAGAAACCTCGGAGTCAATACAAATTCACAAACTTTTGATAATTCTACTCAAATCTATCAACCAGATACAATTGCAAATTTTGTTTATTCATATAACGAGCAAGTATATGCAGCGTATGGAATTTTCGGTCAACAACTTAATAAATTTAAATACCAAGGTGGAATTAGAGTAGAACAAGCATATCAATCACCTTTTTTAGTTTCTACTAATGAAAAATTCACGAATAATTATTTCAATATTTATCCTTCCGGACATTTAAAATATAATCCAAAAACAAATACTGAATGGAGTTTAAGTTATAGTCGAAGAATCAATAGAGCTTCTTCAAGTGATATGAATCCATTTACAAGTTATGCTGATCCATTCAATTTAAGAAAGGGGAATCCTGAGTTACGTCCAGAATATATCAATTCATTTGATTTAGGATATTCAATTGAAAAAGAAAAATTGACATTAACTTCGAGTGTTTATTTTCGTCAAACAAATAATGTAATTCAAAGAGCTAAAATATTTTATCCTGATAACACTTCTGCAGTTACATTTATAAATATTGATCAGAGTCAAAGTTTAGGTGTTGAATTAGTTGGGATATACAAACCTTTTAAATGGTGGAAAAATGTAATTTCATTCAATGGAAGTCGCATTCAATATCATGACAATACGGCTAATTTTAATTACAACAACAGTGGTTTTACATGGGGAGTTAAGTATATTGGAACAGTTGATTTTTGGAAAAAAACAATGACTGCACAATTAAACATAAACTATGTAGCACCTAATATCACGGCACAAGGAACAGCACAAAGAAGAGGTTCTATTGATTTCTCAACTGAAAAAATATTAAAAGGAGGGAAGTGGGCAGTAGGACTTAGGGTAACGGATATGTTTAACAGACAAGGTTTTTCTTTTGCAGTATCCCAACCAAGCATAATTCAAACTTCTGAATTTAAATGGCTGACTAGAAGATATTATTTAACAATAAGTTATAAGTTTGGAAAATTAGAAATGTCGACTAAGAAAAATTCAAATGAAGGTGGAGGAGGTGATTTCTAATAAGGAAACCTCCTCCTCAACAAATTAAAATTTCACGACTAATCATATTTTTACTTTGAAATTGTTTTTTCTAAAGACATAGGAATGAATTTCACACCTAACATTAACAATGCAAAATCAAATCCTGCATTTTTGTTTCCTTTAGAAGAAACTGATCCTTGAAGGTTTTTTGGAGTGTCTAATTTCGTTTTCATGATTTCTAGTTTTTTGTTTCTATTAAAATAAATATAAGCAATTATTTTGCCAGTATTTTCAAAAAACATTTTAACTGTATACATTATTGATTAAACATTTTACTTAGAGATTTAATGGTTTTTAAGAGCAAATTTCTATCTTCACTTAAGTTTAAAAGTAATACCAAATGAATAAATATATTGGCCTTTAATATATGTTCAATTGGTGTAAAAATTAAAAAGATAATATTGAAATTAACTAAGAATATTTGGTGTAAATTATTTACTGCAATTTTTATTATAGCCAATAGTTTTTATTGCTGAATTCAAAGCATTACTATTTTAAGAAAAAAAAACTTATACTTACTATTGGATTATTAATGATGGTTAAATCTATTATTGAAATTATTGATTCATTAAAGAATGTTTCAAAGAAAGAAAGCAAAAGAAGATTCAGAAAATATTATTGAGTCTATCGTAAAAGATTAATGTACCTTCATTTTAGCTAATTGGTTAATTGCAATTTGACAAATATGAATTAGGGAATAAACTTTAATATGAATATCCTCTATAGATTTCCCACTAATTAACTCATCTTCTAACATTTTAGCAATTGTAAAACCTTCATCTAATCCTAATAATCCAAGGGATGATTTCAATTTATGAAGTTCATTTTTTAAATTAGCTTTTTCATCATTATCTATACTTAGGATAATTTGTTCAATTGAAATAGGGACATTGGTCAGGAATAATTGAATCATTTCTTGAACAAATTCTTCATCATTATCAGCAACTTCATATAAATAAGTAAAATCAAAAATATCTGGATTTGTATTCAAATATTGAGGTTCTTCTATTATAAGAATAGGTTTTTTTTCATTCTTAAACAAATTAGTATGAATTTTTTCAAGTAGCTTTTGACTATCAAAAGGTTTTGACAAATAATCATCCATCCCATTATCTAAACATCTCTGTTCTTCACCTAAAGTTGCGTGGGCAGTAAGTGCTATAATTGGTATAGCTGATTTTTCACCTAAATTTTCACGAATATATTTTGTTGCATCATTCCCGTCCATAACCGGCATCTGAATATCCATCAAAATTAAATCATAGACCCCGTTTTTCAATTTATCAATTGCTATTTGACCATTGTCGGCAATGTCAACTTCATATCCCCATCTTTTAAATATGTGAAATCCAAGTTGTTGATTCAACGGATTGTCTTCAACCATTAAAATCTTTTTTCCCTCTAAAAAAGATGTATCTGTTTTTTTATTTTCAATTGACATTGTCGATATTTTTGGTTGAACGATTGATTTTAAATAAGAAATAATAAAAGAGAACTCACTTCCTTCTCCATCTTCACTTTTAACACACAGCTCACCTCCTTGTAGTTCAATTATTCTTTTTGTTATCGTTAATCCTAATCCAGTGCCTCCGAATTTACGGGTAGTTTCATTAGAAGCTTGAGTGAAACTTTCAAAAATTGTTTCTAATTTATTACTAGGTATTCCAATTCCAGTATCTATTATAGTAAATTTAAGTTTTATATCTTTAGGAGTTTCATTAATTTTTTCAATCCTTAATTCTACTGAACCTTTTTCAGTAAATTTAGCAGCATTACCAATAAGATTAATTAATATTTGTCCTAGTCTTGTCGGATCTCCAATTAAATTTTCAGGGAAAGTATGAATATTTTCAGAAATTAATTTAATTCCTTTTTCTTTGCATTTGGGTGCTAATAAACTTATTACAGTTTCTACTGTTTTATAAAATGAAAAAACAGTTTTTTCAATTTCCATTTTATTGGATTCAATCTTAGAAAAATCTAAAATATCATTTATAAGTACCATTAAATTTTCTCCCGAACTTTTTATTGAATTTAAATATTCCTTATGAAGTGGATCTGTAATTTCCTCTTCTAATATTTTAGAAAACCCAATTATTCCGTTCATTGGTGTTCTAATTTCATGACTCATGTTTGCTAAAAACTGTTCTTTAGATCTAACAGATAATTCTGCAACTTCTTTGGCGTGAATTAAATCATTTTCAGCATTTTTTTGATTTGTAATATCATTACTTACAGATATATATTGATAAGGCATACCTTGATCATCTATAAAAGGGAGGATTGTTGTATTTACCCAATAATAAGAACCATCTTTTGCTTTATTTTTTATATCTCCTTTCCACGTTTTCCCATGAGCAATTGTAACCCATATTCTTTTTATATAAGCTTTTGAGTGATAACCAGAATTAACAATTTGATGATTTTGATCTATTAATTCTTCTCTAGAGAATTTTGATATTTCACAAAACTTATCATTGGCAAACGTAATTATTCCACCATGATCTGTCATTGCAACAATTGAAGATTCATCAAGTGCTAATTTTAAATCTTCAATTTGTTTTAAATTTAATTTTTGAGTGGAAATATTTCGTGCTGAACAAAACAAATTACCTGTACTTATGTCTGGAGTTACCCTCCAGCTCAACCACAAATAAGTTCCATCTTTTCGTTTATACCTATTTTCAAAATCTATCGTTAGGGTACCTTTAGATAATTTATCGACCTCTAGAGAGGTATTAATTAAATCATCTTCATGAATGAATTTTTTAAAAGGTGCACCTATGAATTCTTCTTTCTTATAGCCCAACTCTCTCATAAAAGTATCATTTACCTCTTTAAAAGTCCCATCTAAATTTGCTATACATAAAAAGTCAACGCTTAGATCGAAAAAATTCTGGAGATTATTAATGACTATTTGATTGGCTAAATCTTTATTCCTTTTCTCAGATAAATCTGTATGTGAGCCAATAACTCTTGTCGCTTTGCCATCTAGTTCACGCTCAACGACTCGTCCTCTGTTTAACATGGTTAAATATTGGCCATTTTTATTCTTAAAACGATATTCTAATGTGAAAAAGTCAGATTCACCAGAAATATTTTTTCCAATTTCATTATTTACAAACTCTAAATCTGAAGGATGAACTCTTGAACTCCACTCTTTGTCAGAGTCAGATAAATCTTCTATATTAAACCCAAGCATTTCTGCCCATCTTTTAGAATAGATTGTTTTACCCGTTATAGGACTCCAGTCCCAAACACCGTCTCCGGTAGCATCTAAAATATAACTAATTCTTTTACTTAAATCGTGCTCATTTTCTTTCAGTTTTTTTATTTCTCTTTTCGATTCAAGTAAGGATACAATAGAATCTGCTAATAATTTTAAAGAAGTTTTTTGTTGATTCGTTAAAGTTTTTGGAGAGGTATCGATTACACACAATGACCCTAAATTAAATCCCTCTCTATCTATCAATGGTGCCCCCGCATAAAAACGAATAGACGGATCACTTGTAACAAGTGGATTATCTTTAAATAATTCATTATTTGAGGCATCTACTACTTCATAAATATCAGGTCCTAAAATTGTATATTGACAAAAAGAAATATTTCGAGGGGTTTCGTTTACACTTAAACCAACTTTGGATTTAAACCATTGTCTTTCTGAGTCTAACAAACTAATTAAGCAAATAGGTGTTTCACAAATAATTGCTGCTAATTGAGTAAAATAATCAAAATCAATTTCTGGTAAGCTATCCATAATGGAGTAGCTTTCAAGAGCTTTTAATCGCAATGTTTCTTCAGTAGTGAATTTTGAAATCCCCATTAATAATTGAAATTTAGTAGTTAAATATAATTAAAAAAAATTAAATATTAAGTTCTTTCAAAATTTTATTAAATTCTTCTATTTTTAAGGGCTTAGTAAGAAATCTTTTCACACTTGGAGTTTTCAGAAATTGCTCAACATCTCTTTTATATGTTGAACTTGTAAGAATAATAAAAATTGGGAAATTTATTAAGTTTTTAGCTTCAAATAGTTCATCTAATTCATCAATAAATTCAAAACCATTCATTTCAGGCATTGATAAATCGATCATAATTAATCCAGGAAATTTATCGTTTTTTTCAATTCGAATTGAAAGATCTATTAAACTTTTAGAAGGGTTCAAAGAAAATTCAATTGCTTCAAATAATTTTGTGTTTTCAATTAACTTTCTATTAAATCGATTTACAATAGCGTCATCATCAATTAAATAGATGTTTTTATAGTCTAATATCATTTAGTTTAGTTTATTTTATTTAACTTGAATTTAAATTTTTGTTTTGAATCTGCTTTTAAAATTCGATAACAGGAAGTTTTTAGCCGATGACTTAAACGTTTTTAATATTTTATTTTCAAAACAATCTAATTTTAAAATATTTTATTTAATTTTATCATAAAAAATCATGAATTGTATTATAGTAGATGATGATCCAATTGCCTTAAGATTTGTCAAGCAATTAGTAACAAAATCAGATGCCTTAACTTTAATCGGTGAATGTTCAAATGCTGAAGATGCTTTAATTTTAATTGAAAAAAATACAATTGATCTAATTTTTTTAGACATTGAAATGCCCGGCATGAGCGGTATTGAAATGATGAAAACCTCAATTATTTCTGCTCAAATTATTTTAATAAGTTCTCACAATGAATATGCAGCAGAAGCCTTCGAATACAATGTGACTGATTTTTTAACAAAGCCAATTGAGGTAAATCGATTTTTAAAATCGGTTAACAAAGCAATTGAAATAAATGAGAATTTAAGAACTAGTAATCGAATTAATAAAACTGGCGATCTTTATTTAAAGCAAGGTAGTCGTTTGGTTCATATTAACGAAAAAGACATTTTATACGTTGAAGCACTTGCTGATTATGTGACGATTCATTGTGAAAACAAAGATAAATTCACCATCCTATCTACAATGAAAGCAATCGAATTTAAATTAACTTCTGATGATTTTGTTAGAATTCATCGATCGTTTATAATTCGACTTGAAAAAATTAAGGTTATTGAAGATGATTCAATATCTATAGGAACTCAAGTTCTACCAATTAGTAGAACTCAAAAACCTGTTTTATTTCAAAAATTACATTTATTGTGAGTAATTTATTCATTGATTATATTTCCCCATGCTTTTTCCGCTTCTGGAATTCCATTTTTAAAACCGATATACGTATTTAATAATTTTATTTCATTACATTGATACTGTGATTCAGGGATTGCAGGAACTTCAATTAATTTAATTCCCTTATTTTCATTCACACATTGTAAAAAATAATCAGTAAATTCTCCAATGGTACTGCATTTTTTTGCTTCACCACCGTAACAAGAAACTAACTTTTGAACGTCAAAATCTTCAGATGAACAATTATAAATTTCAGCATTACTATTTTTACCTAAATGAAAAATATTATTTCTCATATATACTATTGTGATATTCAATTTATCTTTCATAAAGTGAATTAATTCATTTAATTGAAAATGAAAACCTCCATCTCCTGTAATAACAACAGCTGCATCATTTGATTTTGATTCTTTTAAAACTTCACATAATGCACGTGCATACGGAAGAGTTGTTCCCATTGCTCCATACCAAGCGTTGCTTATCCAACCTCTTCCAACTGATGATTGTTTAATTTTTAAGCTATAACTAGCAAAATATGAATTTCCAACCTCAGGAAGATAAATAAATGATTTACCTGATTCATCTTGAATTGAATTTAAAACACTCGTTAAATTATGGAAATCAAATTTATCAGTTGAATTTAATAATGGTGCTTTTTGGGATTCAAAATTAAAATCAAATTTTTTAACATCAGAAATTAACAATTTCTCGAAAATTTCAATTAAATCCTTTTGAAGTTTAGAAGTTCCTTTTAATAACGTTTTATTAGGAAATGAACTGAGTCGATGTGTCCCTGTATCAAATGCTGAATTTGCATCCATTTGAAATATACTTGTTGCCACTTCAATGACATAATCAGCTTCATTATCTATATATTTTCGGTGATGTAAATCACTAAAAACACCATTATAAGAACCTAAACTTAAAGGATGATAATCATCTAAAATTCCTTTTCCAAACCAACTTGAGACAAAAGGTATTGAATTTTTCTCGCAAAATTGGGTAATTAATTTTATCAGTTTTTTATTTAATTTTAAAGCTGCACCAAAGTAAATCAATGGTTTTTTTGAAGCCTCTAATTTTTTCAAGATGCTTTTTACTACAATATCACCTGAAGCAAAACATGTCAAATCAGTATTCAAATCATATTTTGAATTAGGTAATTTTAAAGCCTGTGTTTTTTTAAAAACGATATCTCTTGGAATTTCAATAAATACAGGTTCATTATTTGTAAAAGCATGAGCTACAAGATTGAAGAATTGTTCTCCTGCAACATCTGGTTGACCTTTAGTTCTTTCTCCTTGTAGTCTTTCTGAACGAATACCTAATTCTTTAAAACTATTCAAACAAGCATCATATTCAATTTTCCAAGATGAAAAAGAGGTAACTGTATGGTGAATTGCTACATTTCCAATCTCACTTTCTCCTGGTGCACCTGAAATAAAAATAACTGGAAGATTTTCGCTTTTAGCTAATGCGATAGCACTTGAACACGGAAGACTTCCAACTGTATAAGTGGTTACACAAACTCCTAAACCTTCAACTTCAGCTTGACCACATGCAGAAAAAGCAGCATGCATTTCATTACTTGACGGTAAAAGCTTAAGATTAGTTTCAAATGCCTTTATTAAATTAACAGCAAAATCACCGCCAATTCCATACATTCTTTTTACATTAAAAAAATCTAAGGTTGCAACCATACTATCAGCAAGAGTTGGTAATGAATTATAATATTCTTCTCCTAAATCAGAACTGTTTGTCTCAATATTTGTAGCCATTATCTTTGTTATTAGTATTTAGTAGTAGAAATAGTTATCCTATTTAAGATATTATAGTTGCAAAAATAGAAGAATCAACACGTTTGATACATGATACAAATCATTTTTTGTCCATGAATTCATCATTCATGGATTATTTAAATAAATTTTGTTTTATGGAAAGTTTTAATGCTTATCATCTACCTTTATAAAAAGAATTAATATTATAAACAGAATAGTTCATAGAGAATATTAATCTAATTCAATTTTGACATCTCGTTTTCGATCGTATTTCTTTTTACTCTCGACTTTGACAGAATTATTTTTTACGAAGGTCCTTATCGGATTTCCTCGTTTCAATTCATTTTGCTGTTTCCTTTGTTTCTGAATATCTCCTTTTAGGCTTTTTAATTGCCATTCCATAAAGATTTCTTTCAGCCTTACTGTCGCTAATTTTTTATTTTGTAATTGTGATCGTGAATCAGTGACTTTTACCTGAACACCACTTGGTATATGCGTTGCTCTAACGTCTGTTTCAACCTTGTTTACGTTTTGTCCACCTGGACCAGTTCCTCTTAATGTTTGGTAACTGATATTTTTTTCGCTCCACTCAATTCCGTTTTTAAAATCGAAACTTTCAACACCAATAAACCAGTTTTTCCGTTTTTGTGATGTCCTATATTTACTTTGAAAAACCCAAAGAATTGTTCCAATCCAAGTGTTACAAAATTGTTCACATTTATCGCCTTCAAACTTTAAAGTCGTTGAGACAATAGTGCAACTTTCCGTTCCTTTCAATTTATCAAGTACCTAATGTTTGATTCCTTGATCTTTCGCTTCTTTCACCATTTCTTTCATGGTTAAAGCAACTGCTAAACAGTATTCTGCGGAACCTCTACCAGATGAGATTTGAATTATTTTAGTTTTCATTTGTTAAGGTTTTAGTTATTAGGTGTTGGGAGTTGGGTTGTGTTGTAGGTCGGAATCGAATTTTTTTGAACCATATAAGGAATGATTTAAATGCATACTTTAGTGATAGGATAAAATAGTTTGACACAGTTTATTGAACACTCCCCTTATATGTCCTTATATTCCTTATATGGTTTAATTATTTTTTTAATTATAACCTACACAGCCCAACACCTAATTCCCAACACCTAACACCTACTAAGGTTTATTCATTCTCACCATCTTCGACATAAAACTGCCTTCAATCTTACAAATTGATTCTTTCCCATGATATATTGCTTATTTCTAGAAGCTTACTGAATGAATCTAAAAGTTGAGGAGCGTTTAAAGTCAAGTCTATATCTTTTAAAAAGGTATGTGATCATCCTTAAAAACAATTCAATATTCCGCTGCACACGTTCTTTGTGGTAAACAAAAAGTAATTACTTTCCTGTGCTAGACAATTGAATTTCTGACTTTTTTAAGGCATTATGGACTGCCTATTCGTCTCCTCAAATTTAAATTTTCTCAATTTAGCTTTAATAATCAATCGTTTAAGATTAAAAACCAATAGCTAAGCTACTCGAGGGAAATACACTAATTTAATTATTTGATTTCCGGATTAACCGATTTGTGGATTTTTATTTTATTAGGTAGTTTAAAATAAAAAGCAACAAAAAACCCGGCTTTAAACCAGGTAAAATATTTATAGAAATATCAGTTTGGTTTAAATTATACCTGTTAAATTTAAGACTGACATAATTTCTATTTTTTAAAGTGTTATTATTAATTTTCGTTGTACAAAGGTAATATCAAATAAAATTTAAATCCTAATTAATTTTGAAAATAAATTTTAATTGGAATTTAAAATAAATTAACACACCCACTAATTACAAAATATAAACATATTGATTAACAATATAATAAATAACATTATCTAAACAAAAAGATTAATAAAATAAAACATTCAAAAATTTTCATATATTTTAATAAAAATCGTATAATATTGAGTTAAAGTTATTTTTAAGATGGCATTACTAATATTTTATTACGTTTACTAATTTATATGCGATAATCAAATACTTATTAATTAATTTTTTTTAAATTTGGGACTTGTCAGTAAATTTGAAATTTATTTGAGCGTCAATTATTCACAAAAAATATTATTAAAACCATAAAATGCTTAACTCACTTTTATCTGAAGCTCAATTATCACCATTCATATTAAGTGCAATTACTTTAATAATTTCAATTTTATTCTTTTATTCAAATAAAATTAAAGCTGCTTTATTTTTTTTGTTTATAAGTAGTCTTGGAATTGGTTTATCAGTCGCTAATTTAGATCCTTTTTTGCATTTATGGGATGAACAATATCATGCCCTGGTAGCAAAAAACATGTTGAATAATCCACTTAAACCTATGCTTTATTCAAACCCAATTTTGGAATATCATAAATTAAATTGGGTTTCAAATACTATTTGGCTTCATAAACAACCATTATTTTTATGGCAAATAGCACTGAGTATAAAAATTTTTGGAGCTAATGCACTTGCTGTAAGAATTCCAAGTATATTGATGCATGCAATAATTTCAATTTTCATTTATCGTATTGGTAAAATCTCTTATAACTCGAATATAGGTTACTATGGGGCTATATTTTTTGCCATTGCTTACTTTCCTTTAGAACTTCTTGTAGGTAAATATTCAACTGATCACAATGATGTTGCTTTTCTTTTTTATATAACAGCAAGTTTCTGGGCATGGTTTGAATACCAAAAAAGTAAAAACAAATATTGGTTAATTCTTATCGGTTTGTTTTCTGGATGTGCCGTATTAGTAAAATGGTTAGTTGGTTTAATTATTTTTCCAATATGGGGAGGAGCAAACATATTTATTCATAAAAAAGAATTCTTACAAAGAAATAATATTATTCCGATCATTATAAGTTTGAGTATTTCCTTTTTAGTTTTTATTCCATGGCAAATATTTATTTTGTTAAAATATCCACTAGAGGCACGTCATGAATACAGTTTAAATTCACGTCACTTTTTTGAGGTTATTGAAAATCATGGAGGTGATTTTTCGTTTCATTTTATAGCATTTAGAGAGATTTACGGAGGTTATGTTTTGTGTATTTTAATTTTAATGGGATCATTCCTTTTAGTTAAAAACATTTTTGATAAAACCTACAAAATATCGATTGTATTGGCCATATTAATAGTTTATGGATTTTATTCAATGGCAGCAACAAAAATGATTTCTTTTTGTATAATTGTTTCTCCACTTTTTTATCTGGGACTAGGGGCTTTTTTTGATACCTGTATAACATTTTTGAAAAGCAAAGTGAAATTGATGAAGTTTGAAGTTTTAGTCAATTCTTTATTTCTATTTATTATTTGTTTATCGCTTATAAAATTTAATAAAATTCAAACATTTCATTCTGATAAAAGCTCATATAAAGATAACAATAATAGAATTGTTGAAATTAATCAGATGAAGGAAATAGAAAAGGTTTCAAGTTTATTAGGAAACGGGAAGTATGTCATTTTTAATATTGGAAAAAGAGTGAATGGTGAGATTTCTTTAATGTTTTATACAAACTATACCGCCTATGGCCAAATCCCACTAAAAGAAGAAATTGACGAAATAATTAAAACTAAAAAAGGGTGGAAAATTGCGATTATAGATAATGGAAAATTACCAAAATACATAATAGATGAAAAAAAAGTCATGAAAATTCCAATGTAGTTTTTTATAACTTCAATATATGAAGCAAACTTTACAATACAATTCTCAGTATTTTTGTCACATGTCATACAACGAAACCTTAGCAAATATAATCCGTGAATTATTAGTTCACCTTCCAAAAGTTGAAGAAAAAAACATGTTTGGCGGAGTTTGCTTCATGGTGAATGATAAAATGTGTATTGGAGTTGTGAAAGACGAATTAATGTGCCGAATAAATCCTGATTTAGATGGAATAGTTTTAGAGAAAATAGGGTGTAGACCTATGGATTTCACGGGTAAAAAAATGAAAGGATTTATGTTTGTTAGCGAGGAAGGATTGAAATCTAACAAAGAATTTGAATATTGGTTGAATTTATGTCTGGAATTTAATCCAATTGCAAGAGCGACTAAAAAGAAAATTAAAAAATAGTTTAAGCGTAAAAACAATATAGTATATTTACGATCTTTAAATGTATTAACTAGCTAAACCTTCAATGAAATTTTCGATTATTTTTATAATTTCCTTAATCTCTTCAATTTCTTTTTCTCAAAATAAAATCTCTGGAATTGTCACTAATTCAGATGGCGAAACGGTAACTTTTATTCCTGTCGGCTTATTATTACTTCCAGATAGTGTTGTTATTAAAGGTGTTTTGACTGATGAAACAGGTAATTATACTTTTGAAAATATAAATTCAGGCGATTACTTAGTAAGTATAAAATCAGGTGAATACCAAGAAAAATCGATTGGTGATATTAAATTTGATTCAATTTCATTTAAAGAATTGAAAGTAGATTTTCTAGTACAATTTTCAGCACAAACTATTGATGAGTTTTCAGTTGTAGCTTTAAAGAAAACAGTAAAGTTTGAGAACGGAAATATAGTGGTGAATGTTGAAAATTCTGTTCTTGCCAAAGGGAATTCAGTTTTTGAATTATTAGCGAAACTTCCAACTGTGAGTGTTTACGATAATAAAATTGCAATTCTAGGAAAACAAGGAACGATTGTAATGATAGATGGTAGAGCACAAGTGTTGTCGGATGAACAGCTTATAAATCTTCTGAAAAGCATGAGTGCTGATTTAGTTGCATCAATTGAAGTCTTAAAAAATCCACCGGTGAAATATGACGCTTCTGGATCTGCTGGAATGATTAATATTAAAACTAAAAAAGTCAAATTGTACGGAACAACTGGGACTGTTTTTTCATCTTATTCACAAGGTGTTTATGAGAATTTAATGTCAGGTTTTTCGCTGAATCATAAAACTAAAAAGTTTACATTTTTTTCTAGTTTGAGTGGCGATTATGGTCATTATACATCTGTTCAAGATTTAAATAAAGGATTTTTAACGGATTCATCGAGTACCAATTTAATTTCAAAAATTACAGAAATGGATTTTGAACAAACACTCAATTATCGATTTGGAATGGATTGGAATGTTTCTAAAAAAGATATTGTCGGTTTAAAATTCGAAGGTGGTCCTGGAGTAGAATCATTTACAACAAATAGTAAGATTTTGGTTATAGGTAATAACTATATGGGATTTGATCATTTAAATTGTGTTATAAATCAACCCGAAAAGTGGAATAGCTCAACGGTTGAATTAAATTACAATCATCAAATTGATTCTGTAGGCTCGAGCTTTTCAGTTGTCTCCAATTTTACGAATACTACAGATCAGCTTTCAAGTCTTAGTGATAACAGATTTTTAGATGAGTCAGAAGTAGTTGTTTTGCCGTCAAATATTTACAGAGGAAAAAGTCACAGTAACTCATTAATTTATACTTCAGTTGCTGATTTCACAAAAAATATTGATACGACTTCAACCATCTCTTTCGGCTCGAAAATTTCGTTTGTAAAAACAGTAAATGATTATTTATTCGAAAATTACAAACCACTGAACTCTTCTTTTGTAAAAAATAATTCAATTTCAAACAATTTTCAATATGTGGAGAAAACGTATGCTGGATATGTAAACTATTCAAAAGCATTTGAAAAAATAAATATCAATCTAGGAGCACGACTAGAAAAGACAGTATTAAAAGGTGAAAATAATGAAGGCTTTAAATTGCAAAGAGAATACTTTAATATCTTCCCCAATATATCATTCGATTACAAACACAATGACACGCATGATTTTCAATTGAATTTTTCGCGAAGAATTGATCGACCTAGTCTTTATGATTTAAATCCGTTTAAGCATTATTATGATCAATATAATTATGAGCAAGGAAATCAGTATTTAATGCCCGATTATATTTATAGAGGTGAATTGGCTTACATACACAATTCTGGGCTAAGTGCTTCACTTGCGTATTCTAACATTCAACAAATCATATTACCCTATACAAGTCAGGATGATAATACAAAAATAATGTTTCAAAGTAGTAAGAATATGAAATCGATGAGTTCATTTGAATATTCTATTTTCTATGAAGCGGCAATTTCAAACAAATGGAATTTAACAGTTGACGGTTTCTTTTCTCAGATGAAATATGTTGGAGAAATCGATGGAAATAATTTTCAGAGATCCTCAATTAGTTATTCTGGAAGCATCAATAATAACATAATTATCGCTAAAAATACAACGTTGGAAATAAGCGGAATTTATATCGGTCCAACAATTTATGGAGTTATTGAGGTCAAATCTCGTTGGATGTCGTCTTTTGGAATTAAAACCAGTTTATTAGATAAAAAATTAGATGTAACTTTTGGAATGGATGACATTTTTCACACGATGATTGGTCGATCTAGAACTAATTTCGAAAATCAAAACTGGACTTTTCGATCTTCACAAGATACTCAAAGATTCAGGATCGCGTTGAATTATAAATTTGGAAAAATAAAAATTGATGAAAGAGAAATAATCCCAAGTGATGAAGATGAAAAAAATCGTTTAAGTCATTAATATTCAATAGATCTTGAAATAAAACATTACTTCAAGATCTATTAATTATATTTTAATTCAATTCAATTCAATTCAATTCAATTCAATTCAATTCAATTCAATTCAATTCAATTGCTTTTTCTAATAAACCTATTTCGTTTTTAAGCGAGTAAATGTACCCATCTTCTTCCAATTCAAGTAAAGCATCATTTAAAAGGTCGAGTTCTAATTCATTAAACTTAATCCTGTTGTCAAGCCCTTTTCCTGAAATTAATTTAATTTTAAACCCTTCAAATGAGTAGAAACAAGAAATAATTTTAATTTTTAATTCTTTAAAAACTTCATTATTTGAAATTGTTTCATTTTTATTAGAATACGTAGAATCTAAATAAACTGAAAGTTCCTGAAGAATGTCTTTTGTAAGAATTTTATTTTCATGTGAAAAGTTTAAAATTCTTTTTTCTAAAGTTTTAATTGTCATGACTTTAATAATTTGGGATAATGTTTTCCGAAATTAATATTTAAAGTAATAATATAACAATCTAAATGTTGTTAATTGATCAATCCATCAAAGTAATAACAAATATAAACAACTAAAAATCAACATATTTAATAAGTAAATATCTACAAATTTTATAAAAACATAAAAAGTGAGAATTTGATCTAAATAAAAAAAAACTATGAAATCATGTTGAATTTATTTAACTGAAGAATTTTTATTTTTCTTTTTTAGAATATTTTGAAAATCGGGGAGAGGACTTTTCATATATTTCAATTCTTGAGTAACAGAAGTTCTGTTTTTTTTTAAAAATTCTTTTAGGATAAGTTTATTGAATTCTTCTTTATCATTAAATAAATCTTTTAAAACAAAATCAGAATCATCTCGGTTAACAATCATCAAATTTACAAAATCTTCAGCAATTGCTAATCGCATAGAAACAAGTAAAATATCATTATACTTACTGATTAAATCTTTGATTTTTCTCTCTTGCTTGGAGTTCATTCCAGGAATATTATTAGCTGCAAAAATACATCAAATTCCGTCTTAATAAATTGAATGTTGATAACTAAAATTGGCTAAAAATAAATCGCATGAAATACTAAAGTAAACTGAATTAATTTCCAGCTTTAGTTTCTGTCGTATTATTTAAAATCTTTGTTGCTCCTTCGATCCAAACAGCTGGACCACCAGCTACATAACCTGAACTTCCAAGTTTTTCTAGGTTATTTTTTCCATCTATTGATGAAGATTTTACAAACCAAACAGTTGGATAACCTCTAACTTCAAACAATTGATTTAATGATGCATTTTGATTTTTTAACGTATCAGATTGAGGTGTTTTTCTTGGGAAATCAACTTCTACTAAAATTACATTCTCTTTTGCCCATTTTATAAATTCAGGTGTTTTGAATACTTCATTTTGTAAACGAATACACCAACCACACCAATCACTTCCAGTGAAAAATAAAAACAGGGGTTTATTCTCCTTTTTAGAGACTTCAACAGCTTTATTCATATCTGTGTACCACGTCAATTCTTGAGAATGAGCAGATGAAAAAATAGTAAGAAAAAGTAAAAAGAATATTGTTTTCATTATACAGGAATTTATTTTCGACTAAATTAAATAAATTATTTCATTTTCGGTTATTTCTAATGTTTTTTTAACAGGTCAAACTTATTTAAAATCAAACTAAAATATAAGATTTACTTTTGTTTTAGGACATTTCGATGCTTTAATCGTTTGATTTATAGAACTTTTGTCTGTCCTTTTAGAAGGGGTAGGTTTCAACCGATCCAAACTAATGATTCATTTCTTATTCTTTTCAAAAAATATTGGCACACAGAATATGATTGGTTTATAAATACTTTACTACTTGCTAAATTTGAAATAAGCTCAATTGAAATCACGATATATTCTCCCAAAAAAATAGAAGTATGGCGAAAAGAAAAAAGAATGAATATTCAAAATTATGGAATTCGAAGCTGAAAAACTTGGAGTAACTAGAATAAATTTATAAAACGACTTAATTCAAGAAGTTAATTTTGAAATTATTTCATATTCTCGAGGATATTGTTTGACTAATTCAACCGAATCAAAAAGTTCAAAATCTCTAAAATCAAATCCTGGTGCTACGACACATGAAACCAATGAATAACTATCTTTTTCTAGAACTGAAGAACCGAAAATTGTATTTTTAGGTACCATAAAATAAGGAGTTTCACCTTTTTCAAAATTATTACCAACAAGAGTTTGAGTATGACCTCTTTCATCTAGCGTATGAACAACTAAAGGGCTGCCAGAATGAAAAAACCATAGTTCATCACTTTTAATTCTGTGAAATCTAGAAACGTTATCAGAAGTTAATAAGAAATAAATAGAAGTCATAAGATCCCTATCTTTACCAGGAATTACTATATCTGATCGATATGTTTCGGAATAATATCCTCCTTCAGGGTGAGCTAAAAGATTCAATTGATTGATTAAATTTTCTACTATCATTTTGGGAGATTTTAAAATGAATAAGACTATATTGGTCCTTTTAACGGTTGAACACCTTTTTTATTGATAATTGGCAAGAAATATTTTAAATCAAGTGCTAAATAAGTCCCATCGATAATTCCATTTAAAGTGGAAGGAGGAGTTATGACTTGTTGAACAAAGTGTTTTGATTGAAGTTTCATAATTGGTGTTAAAGGGATACACATTGAAGCTCCAAAATAGAAAAATCCTTTATTTTGTGTTCTGTATTCATATCCAATATTTGCATTTAAATTATATCCAAGTCGATGATTTAAATAGCCATAATTATCAAAATAATGAATTCCGCCAGTTTGTGTTTTTTTTATGATATTTGTAGGTGTAAAGCGAAAAGATCCTCCTAAAGAGGCATTCATAAAATGCTTTTTACCTAATTGAATATAAATCATTAAATTAATTGGGATTTCATAATTAACTAATGACCAATTATCATTCGCTGTAACAACTGTATCAGCTAACGACATCGACAAATTAAAATTCCTTTGTGTATAATTTAACCCATATTCTAAAGATATTAATTTGGTATAACCAGCTCTTATAGTTGCCCCAAATGAATATCCAGCCGTTTGAGTAGAAACTACCGTATAATCTGAATCTTGTAATTTAAGAGTTTTGTTTCCTATAATACTTAAAGGGATAATAGGTCTAAATTCTAACCCAAAATAGATCGGAAATTTCCCATTTTGACTAAAAATGGATAAACTCAAACAGAATAATATACTTAAAAGAAAATATTTCATACTTCAAATTAACAAATAAAATCTTCATTTTACAAGAGTAAAACTCATTAATTGATTAAAATGATAGGATTATAGACTGAAGTAGTAAATTAAACAAATGAACTTATTCTACAATCCACTCCGTTGTATATTCAAGAGGTTTTCTATGAGCTTTGGGCCATTCAATAGAAGGATAACCTATATAAAAGAGGCCTAGACACTTATCTTTTTCTCCTAAACCTAAGAAATCGTTCATTTCAGTAGAGTAAATTAATTTTGGAGTAGCCCAAAAACCACCTAAACCATAAGCTGTACATGATAAATGAAGATTTTGAATGGCACATGCAACTGCTTCAATTTCTTCAATTTCAAGTATTTTTTCTTCCTTTTGCCTTTCCATACAAATCGCAATCACAACAGAAGATTTTAAAGGACGATTGATCATTTTTGATAATTTCATATCATTTTGATCTTCTTTTGACGTCAACTTTAAATACGTTTTTGAAAGAAAATCACTTAGCTTTGGTAAACCTTCTTCCATAAATACTTTAAATCTCCATGGCTGTGTGTTTCCATGTGTTGGTGCCCATTGAGCATTGTTTAATAGTAATTCAACTTGCTCTTTATGAATTTTTCTATCACTAAATTGTTCAGGATAAATTGTTCTTCTGTTTTTTATGACTTCACTTATTTCCGAAAGATTGTATCTCATTTTGATATTATTTTTTTGTTCTTGGTACATGCTTCCCTTCAAAATTAGACATATTTCTTCTTGTTTCTTCGTTAGAAATTTTTATTGCATATTTTTGGTATCTAGTTAATTCAGTTACTGCTGGCCATGAATTGTTATCTAAATCTGTATCTGCGCTTTCTAAAAAAGGATCTAATCTAAAAGATATGGCTTCTTTATTAAAGATAAAAACTTTCGAAACAGTCGTTTGACCAAGAACCCAAACTTCAACAGGAATTCTTATAACTTCCGTTGTTAAATCTTTAAAAGTTACCAAAATTGTTAGAGGTGCTAGAAGTCCACCAATGTTTGTAAATGAAACTTCATAGAATAATTGAGTATCTTTTAATCGAAGCTTTTCCTTTTCGCTTATTTTAGCATATAAATCTTCTTTTGTTAATTTAGGTAAGGTATCATTTTTCTGATTTTCTTTCGCATAAACATCATCAATCGTTTTGTCTCTTTCATTCACCGTTTGTGTGATTCTTGTTCTATTTAAGACATCTCCAATAAATTCAGTATTTAATTTCACGGAAACTGTATTAAATTTATTTTCAATCATTTGATTACCTTTATATTCATACGCTTTAACATTTGAAATCGCAATATCAACGTTTTCAGTTGTGTAAAACCATCCTCTCCAAAACCAGTCTAAATCAACTGCCGATGCATCTTCCATTGTTCTGAAAAAATCTGCAGGTGTTGGATGTTTAAATTTCCATCTTTCGCAATAGGTTTTAAAAGCAAAATCAAATAACTCTCTACCCATAACAGTTTCTCTTAATACATTTAAAGCTGTAGCAGGCTTTCCGTAAGCATTATTTCCAAATTGTAAGACAGATTCTGAATTAGTCATTGCTGGTGACATATATCTTTCGTCTCCACGCATATAATCCGTAATTAAATAAGCTGGACCTCTACGAGAAGGATAACCTCTTTCCCATTCTTGTTCAGTTAAATATTGTACAAAAGTATTTAAACCTTCATCCATCCATGTCCATTGACGTTCATCAGAATTAATTATCATTGGAAAGAAATTGTGACCTACTTCATGAATTATTACTCCCCACATTGAATATTTAGTATCTTCTGAATAAGTTCCATCTAATTCAGGTCTTCCACCATTAAAACAAATCATTGGATATTCCATTCCTATCCATTTTGAATGAACTGAAATAGCAACAGGATATGGATATTCAACAGTATATTTTGAATATGTTTGAATTGTGTGTGCTACTAATTTTGTTGAATATCTTTCCCATAATGGATTTCCTTCCTTTGGATAATAAGACATCGCAAGAACTGTTTTAGTAGGGAATTGTACACCTTGAGCATCCCAAATAAATTTTCGTGAATTAGCAAAAGCAAAATCTCTTACGTTGGTAGCTTTAAATGTCCACGTTTTTGTTTCTGAAGTACACCCTTTTTCTCTTCCGATAGCTTCTTCTTGATTAGCTATAATAACAGGGACATCTGAAGTTAATGCTTGTTTTAATCGAACTTTTTGTTCAGCTGTAAGTACTTGATCGCTATTTTGTAATTCTCCGGTTGCACCAACAATATGATCAGCAGGAACAGTAATGTTTACTTCATAATCCCCAAATGGTAAAGTGAATTCTCCTTTTCCCAAAAATTGTTTATTTTGCCAACCTGAGATATCATTGTAAACACACATTCTTGGGAACCATTGAGCAATCGTATAAAGATAGTTTTTATCTGTATCAAAATATTCGTAACCAGAACGACCACCAACAGCCATTCTATCATTAATATTGTACCACCATTTCACTTTAAAACTTACATTTTCTCCAGTAAGAAGTGGTTTGTCTAAATCTATTCTTAACATTGTTTTGTTGATTGAAAAACGAATTTTCTGTCCAGAAACAGTTGTTATTTCATCGATTTTAAATCCTCCATCGTAATAGAATTTCTTTTTATCTACAGCATCTACACTATTAAAATCTTCCATTCGTTCAACGTCAATCAGTTTTGAATCTGCGTTATTTTCAAAAACGTTCTGATCCAATTGCAACCATAAATAATCTAGACGATCTGGAGAATTGTTTGTATAGGTAATTACTTCATCACCCGATAAAATCTGCTTAATATCGTCAATTTTCACATTGATTTTATAATCTGCCTTTTGTTGATAATAATTATGCCCCGGAGCTCCAGCAGCATTTCTGTATTCATTTGGAGTAGGAAGCAATTGATCTAATTGAGCAAATTTACTTTGAGCGGATAGGAGAGAGGGAATCGATAAAAATAATACGATAATTTTGTTCATAATTGCGACTTCTTTTAAAATTCAATTGTTTGTTCTCTATTTGTATATAGGAAAGGGTAGGTATGTTTGGTAGCTTTGTAAATAAAAGTCAATTTGTTTTGTTGTTGTTCATATATATCCATTAATAAATCAAATGAAACAAGTATTGGAGATTGAATATCAACTGTAGATGAGGAAAAATAAAATTCAGTCAGTCCGTCATTTTTAACTTCAAAACCAACAATTTTAAAAGATATAATAGAATTGTTCATTTTTACTGAATACCCATCCAACAATGTACTTCCAATTTGGCTTTGAAGCGTTGAATCTTTTAAATGATCTTCAAGTTCTTTTATAGGAACACCTTTATCTTTTAGCCAATGTTCAATATCATGGGTAGAAACAACAAGGGATAATTCAAACTTTTTATTGACTGAATTATACTCCATTTCGGCAAAAGCGAAATAATAATCGTGTGAATATGAGTAATGTGAGAAGAAAGAAAAAGCTAAAAACCCTAAAAGAAGTCTCATCGAATGATAAATTATTTCAGCTAAAATAGTATTTATATTGTTGATTACCCCACTTTATCCATTCAAAAATTCTAATTTTACATAAAATATTATTAAAATGCAAAAGATTGGAATTATAGGATGTGGAAATTTAGGACTTTCTTTATTAAAAGGAATTCGTGAAAAAGAGCCTAAAACAATCTTGTTTGGTTCAAAAAGAAATATTGATTCTATTAAAAACTTACAAGATGATGTGACTTTTATTACTTCAAACAATCAAACAGTGATTGAAGAATGTGATATTATTATTTTAGCCTTGAAACCCTATACTGTAATTCCCTTTTTAACAGAGAACGCAAAATATTTTAGTGCTTCAAAACACAGTATCGTTTCAGTAGCTACTGGTGTAACAATTAGTGAAATTGAATCGTGCTTTTCAGTACCGATGGATATTTTTAGAGCAATGCCCAACACAGCTTCTTCAGTAAATGAGTCCATTACAATGATGGCGTTGAGTTCTGATAATTTAAATAGAAAAGAAATTATTGTTGATGTTTTTAATACAGTTGGAGAAACGATTGTAATCGAAGAAACATTAATGGAATCAGCTACCGTTCTTGGTGCTTGCGGAATTGCTTATGTTTTGCGTTTTATGCGTGCAATGATTCAAGGTGGAATTGAAATTGGTTTCGATGCAAAAACTGCTACAAAAATTGTTAGCCAAACCGTTAAAGGAGCGGCTGAATTGATCATTCGAAATGGAAGTCACCCAGAAGAAGAAATCGATAAAGTAACGACGCCAAAAGGCTGTACAATTATTGGTTTGAATGAAATGGAACACAGTGGTTTTAGTTCTGCGTTGATAAAAGGAATTGTAACTTCATATCAGAAAATAGAGAAATAAACTTCGATAAATTCTACTCAGTCGAACACTCAGTTTTATTTTTTAGATATTAGAACTCTATCGCTTTTAGACTTTAGACTTCGACATGAGATCAATAGAACGATCGCTTTGATTTTAGATTGAAGTGTTTGTTGATATAAGTCTTTTGTTCTTAGGTTTGAGTCTAAAAATCTATTGATCAAGGACGTTGACTCACTTGGTTTTAAACTGTTGAGTTATTATTGTATTTCTGACAAGTTTTATGCGATCTACTTTCTAATTATCTAATATCTAAAATATCCTTGTGACTAAAGAAAGAATAACGTATCTTTGCGCTAAATTTCAGTATAATAATATGATAACGGTAAATAATTTATCACTTCAATTTGGAAAGCGCGTGCTTTTTGATGATGTTAATTTAAAATTTGTTGAAGGTAACTGTTACGGGGTTATTGGAGCTAACGGTGCAGGAAAGTCGACTTTTTTAAAGATAATGACTGGACATCAAGAACCAACAAAAGGTAGAATTGATTTAGAGCCAGGTAAAAGAATGGCAGTTTTAAGTCAAAACCATTTTGAATTTGATGCTTATCCGGTTTTACAAACAGTTATAATGGGTCATAGACGTCTTTATGAAATTATGACTGAAAAAGACGCTCTTTATGCAAAAGAAGATTTTTCAGATGCTGACGGAATGAGAGCTTCAGAATTAGAAGGAGAATTTGCTGACCTAGAAGGATGGAATGCTGAAACCGATGCAGCTTCACTTTTGAGTAATCTTGGAATTGAAGAATCACTTCATTATATGTTAATGGAAGAAATTCCAAATAATTTAAAAGTAAGAGTTTTGATTGCTCAAGCATTGTTTGGAAATCCAGATGTTCTAGTTTTGGATGAACCTACCAATGATTTAGATGCTAAAACAATCACTTGGTTAGAAGATTTTTTATTAGATTTTAAAAACACTGTAATTGTTGTTTCTCACGATAGACATTTCTTGGATACAGTTTGTACACATGTTTGTGATATTGATTTTTCTAAAATTCAAATATTTACTGGGAATTATTCTTTCTGGTACCAATCTTCTCAATTAGCTTTACGTCAAAGATCTGATAAAAATAAAAAAGCGGAAGAAAAGAAAAAGGAATTGCAAGATTTTATTTCTCGTTTTTCTGCAAATGCTTCCAAATCAAAGCAAGCTACTAGTAGACGTAAAATGATTGATAAATTAGATTTAGAAGAAATTCAACCATCTAGTAGAAGATATCCTGGAATTACTTTTCATCAAGAAAGAGATGCAGGTAACCAAATTTTATCTGTCGATAATTTAAGTAAAGTTGTAGATGGAGAGGTATTATTCAAAAATTTAACCTTCACTTTGAATAAAGGAGATAAAGCGGTTATTTTGTCTAAAAATTCAGTTGCAATTACTGCTTTGTTTGAAATATTAAATGGTCAAACAAAACCAGATACAGGTGAATTTATTTATGGTACAACTATTACTACTGCTTATTTACCAAATGATAATCATACTTTTTTTGAAGATAATTTACCTTTGATTCAATGGTTGAGACAATATGCTCAAACGGATGAAGAAAAAGAAGAGGTTAATTTACGTGGATTCTTAGGAAGAATGTTGTTTTCAGGTGAAGAAGCATTGAAAAGTGCAAATGTACTTTCTGGTGGTGAAAAAGTGAGATGTATGTTATCTAAAGTGATGTTTGCAAAAGCAAATTTATTGATGATGGACGAACCTACAAATCACTTAGACTTGGAATCTATCACTGCATTAAATAATGGGATGACTGCTTTTGAAGGTTCAATGATGTTTACTTCTCATGATCATGAGTTAGTGCAAACAGTTGCTAATCGAGTGATTGAAATTACACCAACTGGAATAATTGATAAAATGATGCCTTATGATGCTTATTTAGCGGATGAGAAAATTGCTCAAATTCAGGTAGAAATGTACGCGTAATTTTATTAGATTGTTTTTACAATATGAAAAAAATTCAATTGAAACCCCAATGGTAAAATATATTTTTTCAAGTGAAAATCCTTCACATCAATACATTTCAATAAGAGTAGTGGTTCCCGTTTTAGGAGATTTAACCATTGTTCATTTACCAAGTTGGAGACCTGGGCGATATGAATTAGGGAATTTTGCAAAAAATGTAAAGGGTTTTAAAGTCTTTGATCAAAATAATAAAAAAGTTGATTTTAAAAAAATATCAAAAGATTCTTGGGAAGTTTTAACAAAAGATATTACTGAAATTAATATTGATTATATGTATTTTGCTTCTGAGTTAAATGCAGGATCTACCTTTTTAAGTGCCGATCAATTATATGTTAATCCTGTAAATTGTTGTGTGTATACTGAAGAAACAAAGCACGACAATATTGAAGTAGATATAAATATTCCTACTAATTGGAAAATTGCATGTTCAATGAAGAAAAGCGGGAATGGTTTAGTTGCTTCTAATTTTGAAGAATTGGCTGACTCTCCTTTTATTTGTTCTGAATTATTGCAATATAATCAATATGAAGTTGGAGGAATTATTTTTCATTTATGGTTAAATGGGGAAATTAAACCTGATTGGAGTCGATTGATAAAAGATTTTAAATTATTTACTGAAAAACAAATGGAGAAATTCATGGAATTCCCTGTTCCTGAATACCATTTTTTAATTCAAATTCTGCCTTATAAAGCTTATCACGGTGTTGAACATCAAAGATCAACAGTAATAACTTTAGGTCCAAGTTATGATGTTTTCGGTAGTTTGTATAAAGAATTATTAGGAGTTTCTTCGCATGAATTATATCATACATGGAATGTAAAAGCTATTCGTCCAATTGAAATGTTTCCCTATGATTTTAAGAAAGAGAATTATTCTGAACTAGGATATATCTGTGAAGGTATTACTACTTATATGGGGGATTTATTCCTGTATAAAAGTGGTGTATTTAATTTAAATCAGTACCTGTTTGAAATGAATAAACAATTACAGAAACATTTTGACAATCATGGAAGATTTAATTATTCTGTTGCTGAGTCTTCTGTAGATACTTGGTTGGACGGATATGTTCCAGGAACTCCAGCTCGCAAAGTTTCTATTTATACAGAAGGTTGTTTATTGGCTTTCGTAACTGATGTTATGATATTTAAAGCAACTGATAATCAGTTTGGAATAGATACTGTAATGAAACGATTATATTTCGATTTTTATTTAAAAGGAAAAGGTGTATCTGAAGAAGATTATAAAAGTGTTTTAGAAAATGTTTCAGGAATATCTTTTGATCAATTTTTTGAAGATTTTATCCATGGAAATAAACCTTATGAGTCTATTTTAACTGAAGCTTTTGAATATATAGGGTTGGAATTAAATCACAAGCCATCACCTTTTTATTCTCATGGTAGGTTAGGTTTTAAAACGATTCCGAATGGGGCTAATTTTTTAGTGAAAGTTATTTATCCTGGCGGACCAGCAAATTTAGGAGGGCTGATGTTGGAAGATGAAATTATCGCAGTCAATGGGTATGCTTGTTTAGGTGAATTGGATAAATGGCTGAATTATTTCGATAATGATTTGAAACATTTAACGATTTTAAGAGCAGGTAAAATAATTCAGTCAACATTGCCGGAAGTAGATCGAAATTTTTATATGGAATACTCTGTATCTCCAGTCAAGAAACTAAATACTCCTCAAGTAAAAGCATTCGACGCTTGGAAAAAGTAGTAATAATCTGTGAGTATATAGGATAGAACAATCTACTTATTCTTTTTCATCATTCCTTCTTCTTTAAAAAACTATAGAACATGCTAAGCAATATTTTTTTTCATTGAACTGATTAAAAATAACTTCTATGTTTGGATTAAAAATATAAATTCATTTGCTATAATTTTCAATCAAAAAAAAACTCTGAAATTATTAATCTCAGAGTTTTTTTTTGATTGAAATTCTATTAAAACTTATAACTAATTCCTAAACTTGGTAAGATAGGAAATTGGTAAACTTTTTTATCTGTAACACGGTTTACATAAAATATGTTTTTTCTATTGTAAGCGTTTGTTACACTTGCGATAATTTCTAAAGTTGTTTTGTTTTTAAATTTAAATTGTTTCTTTGCAGTGATGTCTAATCTATGGTAATAAGGAAGTCTTTCACTATTGTAATCACCAAGTAAACTTGTTACAGTATACGGATTTGAATTTGTATAATTTGAAGTTACACCATTGCTAAAGGTTTCTGTTTGATAAAAACCAGCAGTAGGAGTGAAGGGAAGACCAGAACCTAAATTCCATCGTACACTTAATTCTAAATCTTTATCTTTTCCTAACATATATGTTGTCACAATATTTATATTATGTCTTCTGTCAAAAACTGGAGGATAATAATTAAATCCGTCCCATCTCAATGATTTTCCATAAGAATAAACTCCCCAGAAAAATAAACGAGATTTTGAATATTTTATTAATAAATCAACACCATAAGATTGTCCAGATTCAATTAAAAAATCTTTTTTGAATACATCTGCAATATCTGCTGTTGATGCTCCATTTTCATCGTATAATTTATTTTGATTGATATTACTTAATTGAGAGAAGTATTTGTAATATCCTTCAACATTAAGAGTTGTGTGTTTTGTTAAATCATATTCAAATCCCAAAATAGCATGCCAAGCATATTGAAGTCCGTTACGAACATCTTTTGTTTTATTAAATTGATCAACAAAATTTTCTTGAACATTCATTGGTGCGGAAAGTAAACCATTAAATAAATTTACAACATCTTTATCAGAAGAAGCAGAAGTGAAATTTTGAGAGAATCGACCACCAGAACCTTTCATTCTGAATTTTTCAGTTACATTATATTTTACTGCAAGTCTTGGTTCGGGTGAAACTGTAGCAAGTGAAGCATAAACTTGAACTCTAAAACTTGGTTGGATAACCCATCTGTTTTTTATTATTCGATAATTTGTATAAAATCCTAGTTCAGTTGTTGTTGTACTTAATTCAATTTTTCTTTGTAAAACATTATAAGTAACAAATTCAGTTTTAAAATAACCTAAATTAAAACCGTAATTTAATTCACCATCATTTTTTAAGAAGTGTGTAAAATCAAAACCTAAATCTACGCCTCCAATTTTACTTGATCTTTCTTGAGATAGAGTTTCATTGAACGTTGTTAAATAGTTACTTCCATTAACATGGCCTTTAATTATTTTTGAAGAAGAATTAGGAACAATGATAAAATTCATTCCTCCTCCTGAAGATTTAAAGTCAAGGTCTGCAATGTTGTAAAAATTAACACTGTCTTGATTATGAAAAGCAAACGCACTTACTTTTGACCCATCACCGCTATTAAAAGTTATTTTACCATATAGATCAGTAAAATTAAAAGGTAAACCATTTCCATCATTCACTTTTGGATAGAGAGATTTTGAAGTGTAATCTAATAAACTGTGCTTTGCTGATAAGATATATGACCCAGAACTAGGTTCCCCATCTTTTCTTTTTTTAATAGGACCTTCTAAAACCATTTTTGCTAAAAAAGGAGATACAGATACTTTTCCACCAAAATCTTTTTTATTTCCATCTCTATAAGTTACGTCCATTATAGAAGAAATTCTCCCCCCGTATTTAGCGTCAAATCCACCTGTATGAATGTCAACGTTTTTAATTAATTCTGTTTCGAATATTGAGAAAAAACCTATAGAATGGAATGGGTTATAAATAGTCATACCATCTAATAATACTTTGTTTTGTATAGGTGTTCCTCCTCTAACATACATTTGTCCACCCTGATCTCCAGTTGTTACAACTCCAGGAGTTACACTAAAAGCTCCAATTACATCATTTTCTGCACCCATACTAGGAATACGTTCTAAATCTGCTTGTTTTAATTTAATGACAGAAACAGAAGTTTGAGTTGTTTTAATTTTGGTTTGAGCGTTAATTACAAACTCTCCCATTTCAGTTACTTTTTCAATAACTTCTAATTCAAACTTTATTGTTGTAACTCCATCAGTAGCAGTTACTTTTATGTTTTGAGTAATTTTTTTAAAGGTTCCATTTTCAATTTTTAGAATGTAACTACCTAAATTTACTTTTGGAATATTATAAAATCCATCGACATCAGAAGTTGCACCACCTGCAATTGTACTATCTGTATTTAATAAAAATATTTTTTCGAAAATGATGGGTTCACCACTTGTCTTGTCTATAACAAATCCACGAATAGCGTGCTCTTGAGAAAATGAAAAACCAATAAAAAAAAGTGAAAAAAGGAGAGTAAAATGTAATTTCATATATTAGATAAAAAGAGTTTTAGTATATTTTTTAAAAACAAATATAGGTAAATTGTATACATTATACATTACTATAACCTAATTATAGTGTATAAGGTATTTATTATTGATTAAACGGCAGAGTTCCCTTTTATTATTTTTTTTGCTCTGTCCCAATAAATGTCCATATCAGAAAGATTTAATTGATCTATTTCTAAATTGTTTTCTTTAATTAATTCTTCCATTAATTGAAAACGAGTTATAAATTTATTATTTGTTTTTGAAAGCGCATCGTCTGGATTAATGTTAATAAATCGAGCATAATTGACTAATGAGAATAAGACATCTCCAAATTCTTCTTCAATAAATTGACTTTTGTTTTCAACTTCAAATTCTAATTCATCAAGCTCTTCTTTTACTTTAGCCCAAACTTCGGATCGTTTATTCCAATCAAAACCAACTCCTTTGACTTTGTCTTGTATTCTTGAGGCTTTAACCAGAGATGGTAAAGAAGAAGGAACGCCCTCTAGCACAGAAGTTCTACCTTCTTTTAATTTTAAACTCTCCCAGTTTTTTTTAACATCATCTTCGTTTTCGACGACTGTGTCTGAATAAATATGAGGGTGACGAAAAATTAGTTTTTCACAAATTGTATTTAAGACATCAGTAACATTGAATTCGTTTTGTTCTTCACCTATTTTACAATAAAAAACCAGGTGAAGAAATAAGTCTCCAATTTCTCCTTTTAATGAATTCATATCTTTTTGAAGAATCGCATCAGTTAATTCGTAGGTTTCTTCTATCGTTAAATGTCGAAGAGTTTCAAGAGTTTGTTTTTTATCCCAAGGACATTTTTCTCTTAACTCGTCCATGATATTTAATAATCTCTCAAATGCAACTAATCTTGGGTCCATTTTTTATTTTTATTCAAAGTTATTATTAATTCTAATGTTATTGTTGCTTTTGCTTTATTTATATCTTTGTAAAAGTTAATTTTATGTGTAATTCATTTGTTTTGATGAAATTTTATTTGCTTTTTCTTGGTTTCTGTTTTGTTTTTGAAGCTCATCTTCAAGCAACTTTGGATTGGGGAATTGAAATGAAACCTAAATTTGGATTTTTATTAGCTCAAAGGGGAGAGGTTGCTCATTTACCTACTTCATCTGCTTTTGGTGGTGAAATTTCTTTTGTGATTCAAACTAATGGTAAAAAACAGTGGCATCAAAAATATAATTATCCTACCATTGGTGCAACTTTCATTGGATTGTCTGTTGGGAATAAAGATGTTTTAGGGAATTTTTATGGCGTATATTCTTTTATTGAATTTCCTTTTATTAAAACGAAAAAATACCAATTGACAGGTAAGTTAGGAAATGGTTTAGGATATGGTACAAAAATTTACGATCCTATTACAAATCCCAAAAATTCTGTTGTTAGTACTCATTTAAATGCTTTAGTTTGTTTTGGATTGCAGAATAGATTTACTTTTAATAGAAGTCATTTTGTTTTAGGAGTTGATATGACTCATTTTTCAAATGGTGCGTTCAAAGTTCCTAATATTGGAATTAATATGCCTTATATAAGTTTAGGTTATGGATATCGATTTAAACCGCAAGAAAAAGTAACTTTATTTAAATCGATATTACCGTTTAAGAAAATTCTGTATGGATTGAATTTAGTTTATTCACATAAAGAAATTTTTCCAACAGGACAAGGTAAATCAAAAATTTATGGAGTAAGTGCTTTTGCACGTTATTTTTTTAATTCCAAGATGGGGACTGAACTTTCTTTGGATGTTATTTCTAAACAAGTTATTTTTAAATATAAACCGGAAATTATTAAGAATGAACTTGATGTTGTACAAATTGGAATTTTTGCGGGTTTTTTATTGCCTTTGGATAGATTGCATTTAGTTACTGGTATTGGATTTTATATGAAGGATAAGTTTCAACCAGAATCTTTTTTATATCACCGAATTGGTATGCGTTATTATTTTGATAATGGAATTCATTTGAATGCCGTCTTGAGGTCAAATTGGGCGAAGGCAGATTTTGTAGAATGGGGAATAGGTTACACTTTTAATTATAAATTAAGATGAGTATAATAATTAAAAGAAACTATAAATTGTTAGTATTAACTTTTACTTTGATTCTATTGTCTTGTAAAAAAGCCGAAAATAGAAGCTGTTTTAAGTCAAATGGAAATCAAATCAGTAAAGAAATTAAAGTTAATTCATTTTATAAAATTAAATTATATGAGCATCTTGAGTTTGTTCTGATTCAAGATTCATTAGATAAAGTGGTTTTAAATGGTGGAGAAAATTTATTAAATGAAATTGAAGTTGTTTTGGAGAAAAATACGCTTTCAATTCGCAACAAAAATAAATGTAATTTTTTAAGATCGTATTCTAATAAAATTCAAGTAGAAATTCATTTTACTAATATTGAAGTGATCGATTTTTATGGATCTGAAGTTTTGAAAAATATTGATACTTTAAAATTTAATAATTTAAATCTAACAATGTCAGATTGTTCTGGTTCTGTTGATTTAGTCTTAAATTCTAATTTTATGATTGCAAATATTGCAAATGGCTATGGAGATTTTAAATTACAAGGTAATGCTAATTATTCGAATATAAAGGTGAAAGGAAATGGGTTTTGTGATACTTATGGTTTTTTAGTTCAAGACTCGATTATTATTGTATCTAACACTGTATCTGATATAAAAATTAATGCTGATCAGCTTGATTTAAAAGTTGAAACAAACAATAAAGGGAATGTCTATTATAGAGGCACTCCCTTTATTAAAGTTTTTAATAAATATGGTGATGGAGATTTAATTGATAAAAACTAAAGTTCTTTCAATTTATTCTCCAATAATTTATTCAGGATAGGTGTTATTTCTTTTTAATTTCATTAAAATAGAGAATGCTCTATCAATATCTGTTTGAGAAACAACTGTTGTGAATTCGTTTGAAGTTGAAATTACCTCTGCAATATTGATTCCTTCCCAAGCTAAATGTTTTAAAATGTAGTAATAAATCCCGTGTAATTCAGTATTTATTGGTGGAAGTTTTACTGTTACTGAAGCCAAGTTTTTGGTACTAGTTGTTAATTTTTCTTTTTTGAAAAGTTGACCAATAACTTCTGTATGATTCGCACTAACAATAATTGTTGTTTCTGTTATTCCTCTTGTGATAGCAAAAAAACTATCATTTTCTTTGTTTAAGACATTCATTAATTCTAATTGTCTTTCTTTTAAAGTGTCAGAATTTTCAAAGGTGAAATTTGTAAGATTACTTCTCACTAAGATGTCACCAATTTCACCCATTACATTTTTGATTTTTAAATCTAATTGGTGGTAATATCCTGGAGGCATTCTTTTAATCGCCATTACAATAGCTCCTTCGTTTACTTCTTTTTTGAAAACTTCTTCAATTGCTGGTCGCAATTTTCTAGCTAAAGAGGAGATGTTTATTAGGTTTTCTGACATTGCCTCTCTTAAAAAAGGACTTCGGTTGATAAGGTCTTCTGTAATTTTACCTAGTGATTGCATATGTTTTTTAATTTCAAAATTTAACAGTCGTTTCTAATTTAATACAAACATAATGAAAAAATTTAACATATAATAGGGGATAATTCATTTTTTAACAAAAAGTGTTTAAAATTTAAATAGTTAGTTTATCTATTAATGATTTGATAATAATGAAATTTCTCTGATTTTTTCTTTAATCATAGTATAAACAAGTTCTAACTGTTGTTCTTGATTTAAATTCGAATTGTCTAATAAAATAGCGTCATTTGCTTGTCTTAAAGGGCTTTCTTTACGCGTGCTGTCAATTCTATCTCTTTCTTCTAAGTTAAAACTTATTTCTTCAAGAGTAACGTTTTCATTTTTTGATTGTAGTTCTAAAAATCTTCTTTGAGCTCTTGTTTCAGGGTCAGCAGTAACAAATAATTTAAGCTCAGCATTTGGGAATACAACTGAACCAATATCTCTACCGTCCATAACGATTCCTCCAAGCTCACCCATTTTCTGTTGTAAAACAACTAGTTTTTGCCTAACTTCTTTGATGCTTGCTACTTTTGAAACGATTGAAGCTACTTCAATTTTCCTTATTTTATTTTCAACGTTTTCGCCATTCAAAAATAATTCAGGTGACTGGTTTTCTGTATTTAACTCGAAATGTATTTCAATGTCTGGTAAATGCTGAATTAATACCTCTTCATTTATTTCTTTGTCAACAGAGATTTTGTTTTCAATACAATACAAGGAAATTCCTCTATACATTGCACCACTATCAATGAAAACATAATTTAATTTTTTAGCCAAAGCTTTGGCCAATGTACTTTTACCACATGAAGAAAATCCGTCAATTGCAATTGTTATCTTATTGATTGTTATCATTATGTGTTAATTTAAATTCTAAGTAAAAATATATTTTATTAAATATAGTGAAATATTTTTATTTAATACTAATTATTTCCATTTCAAAATATAAAATTGAATTGGGAGGAATTCTATCTAATTCATGCTCTCCATATCCTAAAAGTGGTGGTACTGCTAAAAAAACTTTGGCTTTTGGTTTTAGTTTTACCATTATTTCTTTCCAACCTGCTATTAAATCTTTCACTTTAAATGTAATTGGATTCTTTTGGTTGTCGAAAACAGTTCCGTTAGCTAGTTTTCCTTTATAGACAAAAGAGACACTATCAGAAATTTGAACTGTTTGACCTTCTCCTTTTTCATATATTTTGTAATATAATCCTGATTCTGATCGTGTACATTCAATTTTTTTCTTTTGTAAGTATTCAACAATTTCTTTATCAAATACATTTTTTTCATCTTCTGAATAAGTTTTACAGGAAACGACAAGATTACTTAATAGTACAACAAATAGAATTTTTTTCATGGTATTTTTTTAAAGTTCAATAGGAGTGAGTGTATATCCTTCTTTATGTAGTAATCGAATAATTCCTATAGGTCCACCTAAATGGCCTGCTCCAACAGCAATAAAACATTTCTTCTGACTTAGTAATTGATTTATTTGAGGAATCCATTTCATATTTCTTTCAGTTAGAAAAACATCTTGTTTTTTAGAGATCAGTCCATTTTCTTCTTGTACTAGCATGTATAAGGAGTCAATGTTTTGTCTTGAATAAACTTGCTGCATTTTTTTTAACAGAAGATCTGATTTTTTAGATTCTCGAATACTTTCCATTACCATTTCAGCTTGTTCTTCTTTGGTTAAATTATCAAAAAGAGACATCTGAAATTCGATTGTTTCTAGACCTTTTATAGGTAATTTATTTTTCTCTGCAATTGATTGAAATTTTGTTTCGTAGGATTCTGTTTTGCCTTTATATTGCATTTGAACTGCCATTTGAACGAGAATAAAAGGCTTCATTTTTGAAAATGAATTTTTAAATTGATCTTCATTTAAATGAATCTTTGATTTGGCCCATATAAGTATACTGTCAGTTTGTTCTTTTGTGAAAAAATCGAAAAAGGTACCTTCTTTTAGAAAAACAAGTTTCAGTGTTTCTTCTTGAGTAGGTATTCCGGCAATTTCCATAATCAGTTGATCGGTTTTAGAAACTATTTTCTCTAAGTTTTTAGGGAAAATGAAATATTCTTTTTCAATAAGGTGCATTGTGCCAAATAAATAACTTCCTTCTGGAATGTTGTTTCCTTCTATTTTCCAAAGTAAGGAGCTTTTGGATAAAGGGTAGGGGGATGTGTCTGATGAATAAAAACTCAGACAGATTAAAGAAATAGCAATACCGAAAAATTTTACTAATTTTTTTTTCATTTCAATATTTCATCTCAAATAGGATAAAAAAAAATTAAAGTGTATAATTACTTAAAATGTTATCTCTGCTAAATAATTATCCTCTTTTTCATATATACGAGTTGCTTTCATACCCACATTTTGTGCCGCTTTATATAATGAATCAAAATCTACGTATAACCAATCAAACCAAGAACCTGTTTCTTTTTTGTATTTCATTTGAAAACGAAAATTTCCGTAGTACTCAGTATTCAAATTTACCCATAAAGCTCCGTCTTCATCTTCATATAAATAACGTATGTCAGATGAATCGCATAATATTTTTCCTTCAGGATTTAAAAGTGATTTAGCGTGTTCTAATGTTTTTTCCAAATTTGAAAGTGAACCAGCGATTCCAATTCCATTCATTAACATGGTAATAGTATCAAACTTTTCATCTTTTAAGTCATAAAAATCAATTTCTTGAACATTTAATCCTATATTTTTTAAGTGCTCAACTGCTCCTTTAGAAATGTCGATTGACAATACTTCGCAACCATTTTTTTTCATTTCTAATGCGTGAACTCCAGCTCCAGCTCCAACATCAAGAACTCTTCCATTTGCTTTGTTGATCGCACAAACTTCTAATTCGGGCATTTCTTCTAAGGTTCTAAAAAGAACTTCAATTGGAATAATATCGTCTTCACAAATTTCTGAGCAAACAATGATGTCATCTGGTTTATTTGTTTTTACGTAATCTAGTATTGCTTGACCAATTGGATCTCCCATTGTATTTTTTTTATTTTTATTTTTATTTTTTCTTTTATAGCAGACATTAAGTTGAATAAAATTCTACTAGCTGCATCTAAAATCTCAATAATTGATGTGTAATGGAAATTTTATTTCAAGTTTACGTTTGTAAATGAGAGATTAAATTTTTTGTTCCAAGGAAGATAAGTGAGAATTAAGATGTAGCCTAATAATCGTAATTATCAAAGCTTGAAAGATCATCATCAGACAAGCCATCTTCATAATCATTGAATCCTAAATCATCGTCATCCTCGTCATCCTCGTCATCTCCTCCGCCAGCTATTTCTGCAAGCAGTGCGTCATCATCTCCTAAATCTGTAATTTTAGAATCTTCAGGAGGGGCCATTCCCATTGCCATTAAGACTTTTGGTTCAGAGGGTGAGTCTTGTTCATATCCTACTAATTCAGCTAAGAAAATCCACATTCTAAGGAAGTCATAGACTAAAATAATTTTTTGATCTGGTTCTTCAATAAAATCTTTTACGATTGCATTTTTCATTACTGAAGGTATAGCATCAATTGAATCATCGTCGTAAGACATGTCCATTAAACTGATTTCATGCCCTTTGTCCCATTCGTCATTTGACATATAAAAAGAGGCCATTTGATCACCTTCAAATCTAAATGCAGAAATGATCGCTTTGTAAAATGTTTCGAAATTGTCCGAATCACTAATTAAAATGTCTCTAAATACTTTTTCTTGGTCTTTAGAATCGAGTAGGACTCTAAATTTTAATCCCGCCATACTGTTTTGTTTTATCTGAAATGTAAAGTTATCATTTTTTACTAATTGAAGAATCGTTCAAGGGTGTCAATCCTAATTCTTTTCCAAAAATTAGCATTAATTGATAAGCTTCTTCCTTATTATTTTCTATTGTACCATCTAAAATAGCATCTTTTATTCTCGTTTTTATTACCCCAATTTCATTACAAGGCTTC